>JAXHVC010000001.1:0-6743 GCA_034189315.1 Chloroflexota bacterium
AATTCACCAGTTTCCCAATCTACCCGAATCGTGGTAATATGGTTTGCAGGTAAATACCCAGACTCTCTGCCAAACCTAAAACCGGATGTAGAATCTCATGATACCCCTGTATGGGACAAAGTCACCAGAGATATCCTGAATGTATCACGACATACAATTTTCATACAAGGATAGTCCCTATAGGTTTTATTAACAAAGGACGGGATGTGCCTGGAGTATTCACATATTTTTCTTCAAGTATGGATTTATATAGGATAGCTCTTTTATCTACCAAGGGACTGAGGATATAAACTACATGGTTCTATAATTTAATTTTTAGTGGTTTTATATACTTAAAGTCAATTAAGAGATATTAGAGTAAATCAAGATGACATATCAATATAAATAATGTCATATATGTACTTAATAGCCGAGCATCCTGTATTGCATGAATTATGCGTGATGTTGTAATATTCTCATGTAGATCCTGGAATTGCGTAATAATGGTCATAAAATGCAAATAATTGTATTTATATCTAATTACGTATGTATGAGGAATTATGGGATTACCTCGGATTTGTTTTATTAATGGGTATGGACATGATTGATTTGATATGCTTCCCGATGCATTTTCCGTGTGGTTGAACACGATTGTGATACAACAGTTGGTGACGCTTTCTCGTGCTCGAGTATTGTCGTAGCTATTAGGGGTAAGCCAATGACGATACGTGTATTAGCCCGTGGCTGACGGCGAATAGAGTATCCTCAGATATCTTCAAAGGTTGAACCTCGTTCACTAAGGCTGTGACGGTACCGTAGCCTTGAGATTTCTGCGCCTCCGAAATGGGAGGTTTTTTGATGTGTTGTTATGGAGGCAAAGGTATATTCCGTAAATCCTATCAAGAACTGATGGGTGCTCAAGTTTGTGTTCTTCTGGAATTTAGCGGTGTCGTAGCGTAGTAGTGTATAACAGCGAGCAGCCAAAGTGGACCAAGGGGAAATGAATTGTTGGTTGTTGGGTAACAAGCATTGCCATGCTTGCAGAAACCAACGTATGGATTAGAAAAAAAGACTGAAATAGTGATTTCCTTGAACCTATGTAAAAGTGGGTGGTTAATTGGGATAGTATACGGCGGAGGTTAATGTTATGTTGCAACCATTAGTAAAGAGCAGTGCTGCATATGAGAGCATGGGTTTGAAGTTCAATCCCTTTCCTCTCATGCCGACGCCGGTTATGGCTAGATTCGTCAGCGGAGCAGACCGAAAGGAAAAGATTCAGATAATCACGAGACAAATAATGCGTGTCAAATCGGGGGACTCTATAACCATGGGGATCATGGGAGACTATGGCTTAGGGAAGAGTCACCTATTGCGACATATCGAGTACAAGCTAAGTGAAGAGCCTGAGATGAGGCCAAATGAGAACCTTGCTCTCTATATAAAGAGGCCATATGATCCAAGGAGAAAATGTGATCTTTGTTACCTATGCGCACTTATTTGTGAACGTCTTGATAGCGTTGTGAATGAAGACTTCCTGCCTTACATAGCGCAGAAATTGTATGCGCAGGTGGCTATAGGCCTCTTGGAGGCAAGACAGTTGAAAAAACTCGCCAGAGATGGTTTTGGTGATCGAGTGGTAGGTCTTGTCAGAAGATATGGGAGTGATCAGCACTGCAAAGAGCTTATTGACTATATAAAGGACGATTACCGGGCTCTATATGACAGAGAGGGCGAGATTGATTTTGCTAGATTACGAGAAGCCGTTATAGAGGATGTAAGTAAGCATCTTGAGATGAAGGATACCGATGCATCAAATTATGTGGATGGTTTCTTTCTTCGAGAAACTTTGGACATGTTCTTTGAGAACAGGAGGCAAAGGGCATGGAGAAGAATTTCATCTCAGTTTTCTACTACTAATGAGGAAGCACGAAAGTTCTTAAAGACTATTATCAACCTATCTCGCTATGTAGGCTACCGGACTTTTGTAATATTACTGGACGAAATCGATCAGATCCCAGAGCAAGAACTACATACACTGTTGGGTGAGTTAACTCTGTTCTTGGAAGAAAGCGGGGACAAGGGGCCACCTCCACACCTACTCTTTATTCTATCCTATACCCCAAAGCTTGGCTTATTGACCTCGTTCTATGAAAGAAGGCTGGCTTTGCAAATGGGATTGGAAAGGATGTCGAGGGAAGATACTATAGAGATGGTGACAGATTATCTAAACCGTGCTAGACCGGCTAGCCAGTCATTAGAACCATTCGATGAGGAGTCGATTGAAAGCATATGGCATGCTCGAAGGGGAGGTGATGTGGGGGATATGCTTAAATCTTGTTTTTGGGTTGTGGAGTGTTTGGCAGAGGGTATGGATTTGAAACAGGCCATGGATATGGCGCTGAAGAACACAGATATGCCCTCACCCACGAATGCTGTTATGGCGTCCGTGGGATTACTGCGACCCATGGAGTTGGATCGTGAGAAGCTTCTGGCGCTTTACGATAGTATGGATATAGCATCCGAGCGCTCTAAAATTGTAGAAGATGCATCTAGAATCCTATGTCGCCTCTTGACCAATCATCCTGTCGAATCATCAGTTATTACCAGTGTTGCTAGCACTAGGCAACGGATGGATACCAATGGTGGTAAGAGAAAATCCCGAGAAGTGGATGTCTTTCTGACGCTTGAACGAGACGGTGGATCTGAAATGAGACTTGCTTTGGAGATTAAAGCTCACCGGCGGAACGCACAAGAATATGTGAGTGTACCAGAACTAGAAGGTCCACTTGAGCTCTTGGAACGAGGGATTATAGATAGGTTGATCATCATTACTGTGACAGACCTCGATATTAGAGCTTCGAATAGGATTAGAGAGTTCAATGGTGCAGTTGCAGTATGTCGGCTAGAAGCAGACAATTTGTCTCAACTATTATATTGCACTGACAAATACTACTATGGAAGAAAACTCAGGAGTGAGGAGGCCCTACAAGTAGCGCAGGATATAGGTCTATTGCCACTGTTCGCCTCATTCCATGTCGACAATGGTTACCGACGCAGATAGTTCAAGAACATTTTATGTTCTCTTCAAGAGAAGCACTATCTGCTCGTTTATGTTTTATGAAACTTAGTCTGTTTCCACTAATGTTATTAGGGCTCCTTATTAGCGGATAGGAACAAGATTAATTTCAATACTTATAATTGCCGATTAAACTCTTGCTACCAGGAAAGAGACAACAAGAACTCTGAATTTATAGTGGTTTCCTCCAATACAATCGGCAAAGGCCCTTATTATCACCATCCACTATTTACGGCCCGGGGATAATTATTGTGCTATGGGAACTTCTGCATCTTCTTTCCGCTACCAAGTGTTTTTCCGTTATCATCTATAGCACTAACAGTGAATTCGTAACGGTGAGAACCTCCAGGTGGACAGGGGCCATTGTAACCACTCTTAAGTGAACCTTCCGGTATGATGCCAGACCCATCGTTTTCCACTGTGCCCCCACCGTGGTTCCAGAAGGTTACGTCTAGGTCAACAAGCTTAATTTGAAAGGATTTGGTACCCTGTGGGATTGTATCCACCTTGATTTCTGGAGAGGTGCTGGAACAGCGATGACGGTCCTCGAAGGTGAAATCGATATCAAAAGATTTAATATCTTGCTCTGCCATAGAAACACCTCCGTATTGTTTTGCCGAGCCTGAACCATCTCTTTGATGATACAGTGTATGACTTGGATAGATTATTTGCTGATCACACCAGGTTACACGAGATTCTGCAGCGTTTTATGAGAGGACTGCGACTATATCCCAGGATAAGACAAATTATTATTGTAATCTAAATCGGTATAAAAGCAAACAGGGCATTGACGTATTCTACTGGATGATATGATAGTGCTTACTCAAAATGTTTGCCTATCCCGAGGATTGTCTTTTTGATGGCGATCAGCTCTTGCCCGTTGGTATTACCATCACCATTGGCATCGGCTCCCGGGGTTGTATCTAGTAGCCCCAAGATGATCTTTTTCACATTCACCAAGTCGCGGCCATCCACTATGCCATCCCAATTAATATCGCCAGGAATTATGGGGTGCATAAGGGGGTATGCGTCTTTTTCATTAACATCTATTTCATACGCTATATCTCGAATTCCGTTGTTATCGGTGTCCAATCCGTTAAAATCGCTCCAATGGTTACCAAGAGAGCTAATGTGGCTGATGCCATCATATATATATGTCATTTCATCTGGTGAGTTCCAGATGCTGAGTGAGTTTTGGGAGTAGAGGCTAGAGGTTGTATTATTCGTGAAGTCGTTGAGATATATGATTGTATCACTTGAGTAGGACAGTTTAATACCAAAGAAGTTTTCTCTACATGCATTACCCCGGATAAGGTTCTGGCTTGAGGATCTAATGGAGATTCCAAAGGAGTTGATAACACAGGTATTACTCGATATCGTATTGCCACTCGAGTGAATGAGGTATATACCATTATCGATATTGCTGTAGCAAGAATTAATTGAAATGAAATTGTCACTGGATGCTTTGAGGCTGATACCATCGCTATTATTGTCGTGAATAGTATTGTTGGCAACTATGTTGCCTGCCGAGTCTCGTAGTTGGATACCATTGCTGCTATTATTGTGTGAGATATTGTCCCTGATAGCATTGCCACTTGAGTTACGGAGAAACAGCCCATCATCTCCGTTTCTGTAGCAGGTGTTACTCCGAATAAGGTTTGCGCTTGAGGCCCAGAGGAAGATCCCACTGTTTATATTGTTGTGGCAGTTGTTACTCGATATAGTGTTGTCGTTAGAAGAATCGAGTAGAATACCCATACTGTTATCGGAACACGAGTTGTCTTCAATAGTGTTAGCGATGGCGGATTCGAGAAGTATACCAACAGAATTGCGGTGAGTGGCATCATACCCGCAGTGGTTGTTCCGGATAATGCATTGAGACGTGCCAGGTCCTACATAGATTGCGGAGAATCCGTCCTGGGTTGCTCCATATATATCTAATCCAAATATCATTACATAATTGGCATTGATGCTGAACACGTGATCATCGGGCGCGCTACCTTCGATTGTCACAATTTCTCCATCAGCTTCCTTAATAATCAGGTGATCGGTGTGAACCTTCACGTTTTCCTTATAGTCGGGTTCTGTACCCGTATCGTGTAGGATTATGATATCGTTCGTTGTGGCAGCGTCCACTGCTTGTTGAATAGTCTGGTGTGTATAATTTGGTCCTACATGGATCTCTAGGGAGGCCGAATATGCTGCCATTGGTAGGCAAACCGATAAAATCGATAAAACTAGAAGTCCTGCAAGTGCCGATCTTGAAGTCATGACAGCCTCCTGTGTTATTGGACCAGCCTCTATATTGTGTCTATACACTGAAGTGTTCTATATTTGTTAGCTACTTGTACTACTAGTTTCTCTGACTGTTGGAATGCTCATGAATGTGAGCATACATTCTGATACCCTTGATTGCTAAGGGGGGAAGTATGACCACAGTGATGGCTGCTAGTCTAAGGAATAGGACTTTAGCTCCTGGAACCTAATAATCTCATCAAAAGGTTGCTCTCGCTTTACGTCGTTCTCTACATCACTTGAATACCACCTACGTGACTGTAGCGTATTATCCTCTGTGTACTGACTTATTCTGTAACAATCGAATACTCCCGCTGGTACGGTTATATCTTCTTTGCCTTCTACTACCCAATAGTATCGGTTCCTGCTATAGTGGTTGTTAATTCGATGTTTTTGCCACCTATCGTAATCGCATATACCCATTCATCGTCGATCCCATAGACGGGCAATTCCCCTTGGTTACTGGTTGTGAGACATTTTGGATTAGAGATAAGTGTGCCCAATACAATACACGTGACCAGCTCTTTAGGGATCGACTTGCTCTTCATATAGCAGAGCGTCCTTCCCTGGTTAAATACGATCATACATCCATTGTTAAAATCTACTAATGCGACTTCCCAATAGTAGTTACGCTAAGCAACAGGTCTCAACAAACCCGTTGTATTAAATAAAACCGCTGGAGCGTGAGTTAAGTGCGACTGAATTTCCTTTACCGACGGAGAGACGTGATTGCAGAACCTCCTATGAGACACCTAATTTATTTGATTAGTGTTTAGGATTTTCCCTTGCACAGGTGCTTTGAGGTAATACTCTGATTTGAGTTTTTATCCCTAGAAATTCCCAATTCCATGTCATGAGAGATGAAATGGATTGCATTATACTGATGCATAATGTAATAGTGTTGCATAAACACAACATAATTGCAAGAGGTGTTGAGGGGTTATGTATATTATCTTTTGATATATGGATGTATGATATTGCCAATAGGCGACGTTTTCTCTAATCGGCATGGTAATATGAGGGGGTATGCCACACTAGAGTGGCTCCCACGATTGGGAAATCTGACAGTACATTGCAATAAAATACTGGTGGTGTTTGCCACGTCGGGGGCTGAAGATGTTCGATATTTCGGGGACAAAATCCTTATGTAACACTATTGAACAAATAGTCATTTGGTTTATTAGGATAAGAACAAGCCTGAAGTGTTTCCCTCAGTTGTCCTAATTGTGGGAGCCCCTTCAGGGGTGATGAAGAAGTAGCTCTAATCATTAAGTAAGTTAATTGTCATGCAGTTTTGAGGAAGATAACAATGCCTTCTTCCCAGTAACCAATGGTAAACAGTATTTTCGTCCCCGAAATATCGAACATCTTCAATTGCGAGCACGGGGCCAGT
>JAXHVC010000010.1:0-5838 GCA_034189315.1 Chloroflexota bacterium
TGAGAGAACCGACTATGATGTTGGCCAACCTGAAGGTCTCCAGGCTATGGCTGAACGGACGGTATAGAATAGGGAGTAGTGGTCTCCTTAGGAACTCGAGGAACATGAACCTATCGGGGATGTGATCTAGTGAATACGATAGGAAGAAGAATACACCTTCATCTCCTTCTGGATCCGCTCCAAGGTGACCTAGCCGCAAGAGGACAGCAACAGAAAAGGCCAGTAGTAATAGCGTTCTTTCAAGTGAGAACATTTGAATACATCGTTGAGCGAATGGTGTTTCAGCCATGGAAGATGTTTTAATACGATGATAATTTCACAGATTCTGTCTAAAACGTAATTTTACTGATGTATGAAAATACTCGACTATATGATGCCATGAGAACTTTGATCGTCCCAATCTTTTGTCCTGGAAAGTGATTGGAATCTCCACAATGGAGTACCCATTATTACTAAGTCGGTAGAGAGTTTCCATTCCAACAGCGTAGCCTCCCGAGTGAAACTTGCTGAAGCCGAGAGATGCTAGGGCTTGTTTGCTATAGCACTTGTATCCACCCGACCAGTCTTGGATGGGCCGTCCTAGCAATAGCCTAGTGTAGAGACTGGCGATTTTGCTAATGACCTCTCTAACTAATGTACGTTCGGCGTCTTTACCTCCTGGTGCATATCTTGATCCGATAACAACATCATATTCCCGTGCCATATTAAGCAGCCTTGGTATATCCGCGGGATTATGAGAAAAATCAGCATCCATCTCTATCACGTAGTCCGCATCATGTGCCAACGCATATGCGAATCCGACAAAACCTGCTGAAGCTCGTCCACGTTCTTTGCGATGAATGAAATGTATCCTGTCGGAGTTCACAGCTGCAAGCTCGTCAGCTATAGCTCCCGTACCATCTGGCGATTCATCATCCACAACCACAACGCTTATTTCATCGAATTTGAGAATCTTATTTGTGATACTCTCAATATTCTCCTTCTCGTTGTATGTTGGTAATATTACTATTGTTCTTATCGATGCCATTTCTTGAACGCTGTCTCTTTCGGATCCATAATCCCATCAATGCAACTGCGATTCCTACAGCGGTTAATACACTAATAATCCTTCCCCACCTTCTTTGGGCGCTTGGGACGAATTCTAAGGTTACTTCAAATTGTCCTGTCTTATCAATATCCCATCCATTGAGAAATCCATAAGCCGGTTCTGAGGGAATTGTCTCCCCATCTATCTTCGCAATCCAGCCGGGGTAGTAGGACTCAGATAAAATCAACCTGGATGGTCCGGTGTGATTTAGATAAACCTGATATTTGCCTGGGTGAGGAGAATAAAATAGGGTTTCCTCTAATTGGATGTTATAGGTTGTGAGTTGGCGAGGGAAGTATATCGAGAATTCATGTGGTGTATCGTCTTTTTTATCCTCGGATACACAAAGCCATAGCTTGGAGATCTGCTCATAGTCTAGTTGGTCGTTTTCATCATGGCTTGACCAATAAGGTAGAAACAGAGATAAAGGTAACTCAATCTTATGCCAACCTGATGATGTATCAGCTGCTGGATCATAGTAATAAGCACTATCATCCGATTCCCATAGCATGGTTGTTAAGTTAACTTCGGGCAATGACTCTGGTAGGTAGTACCAAAGTGTAAGTTGAGAAGCATCTGATGGGACACTGATTTCAGTACTTATATTGAGCCAATTATGACCATCTTGATTGAACTTATAGTCACTTCTCCAACAGTAGTCCTTTGTCCTGACATGATCTTCACTAATAGTGATTTGAGCGGGATACTGGGTTCCATAAGACCAGGCCCACTGACTTATATCTGACTCATATAGTACTGTGGTGGATGCTTGACCCAGATGGATAGAGAACCCATTCTGTTTATCGTCTTGCTTGGTTTTATCTACGCATGCCCAGATCTTGAATAGCTCATCTTGGTCTAACTGTGCATTCTCATCTTCGGTAGACCAATGCAATTGAAAGGCATCGAGAGGGATCTCTTCTATGTACCAACCTGAGGAATATGTGTCAAGCGCGTGCGAGTATGCGCTGCCATCTTCTTCCCAGAGTACCAATGACATTGTAATATCTGGTAGTGAGTTTGGTAAGTAATACGATATAAATAATGTGGTAGCATTTGGGTGTGATTCTAGGTCCATACTTAGGTTAAGCCAATTACGACCTGTTCTGCCAAATGCATAGTCGCTCTTCCAAACAGTAGTCTGCAAGTCACTAGACTCCTGGCTAAGTACTACTTGGGCAGGGTATTGTGTTCCCTGTGCCCATTCCCAGATTTGAGGTTCACTCTGCCATTCCGTAGCTGTATGGAAGTGACTAAAGTATATTGAAAATTCATGTGAATTGTCATCCTGCTTAAACTCGCGCACACCTATACTCATACGCACTATTTGGCCTTTATCTAATTTGGAGTTTTCATCTTGTGTGCCAGGCTCTAATTGGAAACGTTCGAGTGCCATATGTGCCTTATGCCAACCTTCTGTCATGACATTATCCAATATGTGTGTATACCCTGTACCGTCATCTTCCCATAATGTGGTTGTCATGGTGATATCAGGAAGTGCTTGTGGTAGGTAGTACCAGAATGAGACTAGATTGGCACCCTCATGTATCTGGAAGTTCGTGTCAATATTGAGGAGGTTCTCTCCCTTCCTTTCAAACACATAGTCGCTCTTCCAGCTATAGCAATATTCTTGCCCATACTCGTAACTGGGCTTTATATTGGCGGGGAATTGTGATCCTTGCCCCCAAGTCCATTTCGAAAGGGCGATAGTTTCTTCGGCTGTGGACGTTGTATCAAATACTCTAGGATAGGGATCTTGATTCTCATAAATGTCTATAGTGTCGGATTCCCATACCGTCATTAGAGAATCATCCAAGACATGGTTTGTAGCTGTGGGATCAGTCTTGTCGACTACTACATAGTTTACTCCCAAGATGTCTAGTATGTCGCTAATATCCATTTCGTGTCTCTTAGCCATCCAATAGACTGATTCAACATAGTCGGCTGACCATCTCGGTGCAAGGTGTGGGATCCCTCCGTTAACCGTGTCCATCCCATGGAGCCAACTGTAACATATAGGATTGATTATATTTCTTGTCTCTGTTGAATACACCCAGGTGTTCATAGGAACTGGCATTATTCTACCGTCAGGTTGATCTGACAACCAATCTAGGGCTTCCTGCTGGTCTTGAGTTAGGTTGAAGGTTTGAAAGGACGTTCGACTTTCCTGCCAAGTGTTAGCCATTACAAGAAGACTCAATATTATCGTAGCCATAATTGATAGTTTAAATGATGGTGTAAAATATTTTCTATGGTCTACGATGCCTTTTATGGCGAATCCCGCTAGGACAGAATAAGCGAAACTTGTGAGGAATATAAACTTCATAGGGTTACTGAGGCCTGATAGTATTGGGTAATAACGGTGGATAATGCTATATAAGTTTAATGGCGAATGAGTACCCATAGCTAGTATTATGGTTATTACAGCTATTGCAGCAAAGAACCATGCATACTTGTTTTTATGGTTTAATAATATCCCAAGAGATGCCAATACGACGGGGATCCATTGCAGCACTATGGTTGGAAAGGATTCAGATTCTCCATATGCACTGGCAGGAGCACAGCAAGTATGAGGTCTTAGGTGTAATGCCTGTAGGAACAGTGTGGTATTAAAGCTCCCATCATCGCTTAGAGCGGAAGACGTATTGTGGAAGTAATCTACCTCCCAGAGAAGTGGAAACCACCAAAAACTGGTTAACATGAGGCCAATCAGGAATATACCTAAAAAGGCGATAGCTGTCACTCGGGTTTTATGCACTTGTCTACTTAATATGAATACATGAAAAATGCCATAAAGGGCTATGAATGGTCCGACCAAGATGGCAAAGATTTTAGGATTGTTCAGGATTAGAAGTGCAATGAATATACCTGCTAGGAGGATTCTCCCCAGCTTCGGTTCCCTTAAAGTTCTTTCTGTGGTCAAAAACACGAGGGGAATTAACATGTAGGGTATAGCTGAACCCAGGTGTCCCTCAAAAAAAACCTCTAATAGGAAAAAGGGCATGAACATATAACTTAATCCACTTATGAAGCTAGCGAATCTGTTATTAGTCAATTCATAGATATAGTAGTAGCTGAATACTCCTGACAATATTAGACAAAGAATAAAGAGTATCTTTACTCCTAGTTCCCACCCAAAAGGGATGCTTAGAATCAAGACTAGTAGATTGCCGAGTGGTGGATAGACATAGAATAGTGGATAACCTAAGAACTGTTGGCCACTCCATTCAGGGATTGTATGGTAGTCGAAGATAGACTCTGCTGCAGCTTCTGCTGAAAGGATCACCGAGAGGGCGTCATGTCCTTTCGGTAATCCTGAATTGAACCATCCACTAACTACTACCAGAGCGATTATGGTCAGGAGAAGGACTTCAGTTCTCTTATGATCTAGTAAACGGTGACGCGGCTTTTTAATCATATCAATTTCCGTATTAGAGCATGCGTTATTCTAACGAATATAAGATGGCATTGACAATGCGATAGCCTGATGTAAAACATGTCCCTGTTTGGAACATCAAGACTATAAAACAAATAGCCTTGCGCTGCCTCGGATGTTCATCGAATACTGACAGTACTATCTGTTTGATCCTAACCCCAGTTTACCAGCAGTCACAACAAAGGCATCGAATTGAACCTGTAAAAGTCATAATACAATAATCTATGAGCTCTACATCTTTTAAGTCACCTGTCGTTTGGGTTTCAACGGCTTGGCAGTAACCCCAGAGACTGGTGGATCTCATAATGGAAAGGCTCCGGGGATCTATTGTGTGCTGAAGATGTATTCGCGCTCCTTTGCCATTGGTGATAGATGCTGTTATCCATACCTGAGTCGCCAGACGACTCTTTATTGCACCCCAGCGATTGACGATACCCTTGCTATTAAACCCCTGGAGGTAGTAGGTTCCCGAGAACCTTAGTCTCATCTCTTCCTCTCGCTTTATGCTCCAGGTCATTCCTGTGGTTCTGCCTGATCCTTGCTCTACCTCTACCTGGTAATACTGCGATATGGTGGGATATCTCTCCCGAAGGCGTCCCAATCGTTCCATCACCTTCTCATACCTTTGCATGACTCGTTTCTTGCTCAAAGACTTGGCAATGGAACTGAGCCCCTCCTCATAATGTTTCTGATGAAACTTTGCCTTCATCGACTCCTCTTTCCTCGCCCTCGCTGTGCTTTCGCAATAGAGGAATACCTCTCCCTCATGATCCATTCTCTTTGCCTTTAGGGTGCAATCTTTATCCTGTTTGATCATGGTGAGGTCTTCTTGAGGAATCTCCTGGGGCTTGTTCCTGCTCACGCTTATATAGTGAAATACCTGCTCCAGGATAAGATCAAGATTTTCCTGCGTGCACACCCCAGCGTAGACTACTACTGTAGGGAGTTTGCTCAGGAGCGAAAGCTGTGTCCCTCGTTCCTTTTTGAATGCTTCCAGGAATTCCTGCAGGGTTTCTGGCTCGCTTACATTTCCCTCTAAGACCCGGCTCGATTTAGCAAACTCTTCCTCATCCAGCACCAAAGCCAGGGTCAGCAGGGGGCAATCGTTCCTCTTTTCTTTGGAACGGCCATGATGAGCCTTAGTGCTTTCATATCCTCTCTCAGTGAGATAGGTATTGGTGAGATCATAAAGAAGGCCCTTTCTCCCAAGGTGGAACGTCTTTCTTTCCCATAGACGCCACTCTATCACTTCCCTGTGCTTCAGTACTTTGTCATAAAGACCATATAAGGTATTGTTGGACGGGTGCTGGAAGTC
>JAXHVC010000100.1:0-11009 GCA_034189315.1 Chloroflexota bacterium
GTTCCGCTTGATAGTATCATCTTGACTGTTGTTCCTCATGGACGAAAAGCCTCCTTCCCAGTAACCACTGGTAAACAGTATTTTCGTCCCCGAAATATCTAACATCTACAATTTGCCACAGATTACTATGGCCATGACTACGAAGATAGTAACACCTAAGTAAGTGTATCGGAGGAGCTTCTTCACCCATTACCCTCTGAGGGACAAGTATTGTGTTTGTAGGTGAATGAATCTGTTGGTGTAAAGCTATCTACATGATGATCTGTAGATTGGTTGCTTGTTTTAGTCTTAGGTTCATATCCATACATTTACTATTACTACCTGCTAAGTGGCTAATACTACATAAAAATTATAGTAATTTTTGTTTTTAGGTAGTGCTATTGTGTGCTGTATAAACAAGTAATATAAATAATAATAAGTAGTATAGAATAGAGATCAAGTAAGTCTACAACCGAACATATGAGTGATCAAGTAGTGAAACTGTCATCGCAGCAAATAATGGGAATACTAACAAATGAAAGTATGCAAGATAGGTCAGCGCATTATGGCTGTAGCTTCTTGGTCTGTTGGAGAAGTGTAGTTTAATAGGTCTTGTTTTAGATGTAATGTGTGAGTTTGTTTAATTCGGATCAAAGCGAGGACTAACAGCGGTGTTGCAATACAGCATATGAGAAAGAATGCAGCGACCACTGTTAGATCCACGTGTGCATATTCCTCTGCGATGCGGCTGAAATCCATCCAATGACCTCCACCCTTAGCATCCTCGTACATTTCACGGCTCATCTCACTAGTCAATAGACGATAGGCAAAGCGAAAGTCGAGGAAGAGAATAAAGAATCCGATGCATGCATAGACAGTTCGTTCGATGGGATAGCCAAAGAGGGTTGACTTTCTTAAGGCCCTATATATGAAAATTCCTGCAAACAATAGTTCGGTGCCATGTCCCATGAATAGGATAATGGCCCAGTGTAGGTCAGTGAATGCGCATGTGGCATAGAGTCCTAATACGATTGGCAAACATAGAAAGGCAAGTAGGTTTTTGAAATGACGGATGAATATGAAGCATATTACCAAACAGGCAACCACGCTAATTATGGTTAAACGATCTAGTAATAGCGTTAGCCCTCCACCATACGTGAAGTCTAGAGCAGGAATGGATATATAGCCGAAGGCCCAACCGGTGGCGGTGTGTCCTAGCTCATGGATAATTATGACCAGGTAGCTCAATAGAAATTCCAATAGTGGAATGGCCAATATGATGCCTGCAAGAATTATCCCTATGGCAATGGCGATCCATCCATTTATATCTAAATTTAGAAAGCTGGGCCCTTGTTCCTTCTTGGCTGTGGGTGTGGGGAGGAATGTATGATCGGATGCTGTTGATGAGTTTACTGACCCAGTCGGCATCTCTTCGTTATCTTCTGTAGTGGTTGGATTTGGAGCAGTGCATTTGGAGTAGGTCTTGTCTATGCTGTTGTTATAGGATGATGTCTCCTGGTCCACCATTGGCTCCGGGATGATAAAGATTCTTAGACACCGGGTGCATTTGGCCTTTGTTCCGGCACAGTTGTCATCGAATGCCTGTGGTGTCATACAATGTGGACATGTAAATAACATTCTATCTAATCACCAGTTCTTACTAAGATCTCCTTACGATTACGTTGCCTCAAGGATAGGACTGTTTAGTAGATGATTAGGAAAATGATGTAAATATATGAGTATTAGAAATATGAATTTTGGGTAAAAATAGTTAACATAAATTGTTGTGAAGTGCATGGAATGTTAACTGAGAAGACATGTACAATCTTCCTGTGCAACCATACTAACCAAGTTTTTTGAAAGCATCGGAGATACCATGTACCTTGTGACTATTATGGTGAGCTAATACAATTGAGGACTGAGGTAAGGAAGTGCACACTGCAAGAATTGATCGCATAACAGACAACGTTTGTTTGGTAGATCCGATGCCAAGTATCCATGGATTTCAAGAGTTCCTGGGTACATATGTGTTGATGGATGAGAAGATCGGTTTGGTGGATGTTGGACCTACTACTTCTATTGAGAACTTGTTACGTGGCTTGGCTGCCCTGGGAGTGAATGCTTCAGATGTAGATTACATATTCATCACGCATATACACATAGATCATGCTGGTGGCTTGGGTACGGTGATGAAGCATATGCCACAGGCCAAGGTTGTAGTACATGAAAAAGGAAGACCTCACCTAGTGGATCCTCAGAGGTTGTGGGAGGGAAGCAAGAAGTCATTGGGCAAACTGGCTGATGAGTATGGGGAGATTGAAGGAGTACCGGAAGACTCAATCATCATTGTTGAGGACAACATGTGTTTTGAGCTAGGCCGCACTATGATAGTGCAGGCGCTGCTTACTCCAGGGCATGCTCCTCATCATGTCAGTTTTTTGGAGAGACATGAGGGCCGCCTGTTTTTAGGAGAGGTTGGCGGAGTCAATATCAGGGGATTGATAAGACCAGGGACTCCAGCGCCGTTTGACTTTGAGCACCAAATCACATCCCTGGATAGGATGATCCAGATATCACCGTCGGCAATATGCTATGGCCATTTTGGTTGTGTTGAGAGGGGAACAAAGGAGCTGGTTTTTCATAGAAATCAGCTCCTATTATGGAGAGAGATTATAACCGAGTGTTGTGATTCAGGTATTGCCTTTGATGACATCTACGATAGGATTGCTCAGAAGGACCGTATGCTCAAAGACATCGAAAGATTGCCCAAGGACCAATATGAGAGAGAGCGATTCTTTATAATCAACAGCATAAAGGGTTTCATTAGTTACTTCAAGAAATGAACCGTCCAAAAACAGTAAATCGATATAAACCCAATTAGCGGGATTTCTTCTCTTTTCTGCTTATCGGTTGCTTTATGTGGCGAGCTTGTGCCTGGTTGTATTCAAATAGCTTGGAGATGGAGTTGGCTGCTGCTGCTACTGTGGGAAAAACAGGATAGCCTGCAGCCACAAACTGTCGCTGGGCATTGAATGCATCTTCATACATCTCTGGTCGGATACCTGGTTGGACCACGATGGCTACCGGTTTTGATGATGCCGCCGAAGATTTCATCATCGTTTGTACGATCAGATCATACATTGCATTCTTCCCCATGCGTCGTTGGAAGACATCGGTAGATCCTATCAGACTGATCATGATATCTATACCTTGCCATCCTGAGACGATTTCCATAGTATCGACGAATCGATCTGGTGTATAAATCAGAACCTGAGAATCGATGGGATTCCTCACGCTATTGCCCGCCTGAGGTGTGAATTCCAATAGCTTTTGCCTGAGTTCCGATGGCAATTGTGGAACAGATAGTCCATTTCTTTCGCAATCGTCGGTGGCAAGCACACTGGCTCCTCCTCCTACACCTACAATCGCGGCGTTTCGTCCTTGTGGAGGTATCATGAATAGGAATGTCACCAACATATCGGTTAGTTCCTCTAAACTACTGACCAGAATCACTCCTAATTGCTTGCATAACGATTCCCAGGTGGCGTTACTTCCGGCCAAGGCACCTGTATGACTTGCTACTGCCCTGGCGCCATTATCACTCATGCCCCCTTTCAGTAGTATGACTGGTTTCTTGGAAGCTGCAGCAGCAAGTGCCCGGGTAAATCGTTTCCCTTCTTTTACTCCCTCGATGTATAGAGCTATTATCTTAGTCTCAGGATCGTCGGTGAGGTATTCTAGGTAATCGGACTCGTTGAGGTCGGCTGCATTACCAAAGCTAATAACTTTGCTGAATCTCACACCTCGAGGTGCAGAGACCTGAACCATCTGAATGGCGTTTCCACCACTCTGACAAATGTATCCGACAGAGCCACTTTCTTTAGGGAAGTCCGGCCAGAAACTCATATGTGATCCGGGACAATAGATACCCATACAATTTGGCCCAATAATCCTCACCCCTCCTTCACGGGCAGCTTGGACTAGCTCTGTTTCCAGCTGACTATCTGCTTCTATGCCGGTCTCGCCAAAGCCGGACGTAAAGAAATGAATGGCCTTGACTCCCTTCTCACCGCAGTCCCTTACGAATTGTACGCTCTGTTTCGATGGGATACTTGCGACCACGTAGTCTACAGGCCCAGGAATGGTTTGGATGTTCTCTATTATTTTCATGCCCATGATTTCCCCACCCTTTGGATTGATTGGGTAGATTGAGCCTTCGAATCCAAACTCGATGAATGGCCTGATGAATCGTTCTCGTCCTGGATCTGCTGGATTACTGGATACCCCTGCAACTGCAATAGTTCGAGGTTGAAATAAAAAATCAAGTCCCTGTGTGACTTTATGTGGACTAGGGTTCCGCGAGTGTTGAGTCATTATCTAACGAATACCTCCTCCAAGAGCACTATTACCAATGATACGCCTTCTTCTGGATAAGTTGAAATCGCATATTGTTGTATGAGCTGGTGAGTATTGATTATGTACTGCGGGTAGTCATGCTTTGACATTCAGGTGTGTTATCAATCCTCATATCTTTTGTAAGCGGGCAGATGTTGTTATAGGGAATCATCCGAGATGAATTTTGGATGTAGAAGGTTTTCTGAGGCTGACTGAGTGATGTTTTAATAATCTTCTGTATGGGAGCACACTTTGAGAAGTAGATGTTTTCACTGAGGATGTTCTTTAACGCAATTTCATTTCGGACTGAACATATGCCATGAAAGCTAGAGATGTGGTGAGGTCACTGAGGAATCAAATGGTTACTGAGCTTTGGTGTTTGAATCTACGTATTCCCATCTTGTGGTTATAGAGGTATCTAGAACTCCGATTGTCTCAACTAGGGACTTTCCATCAGAGGCTATCTGGAGAAATTTATCATGCCCTTTATTAAAAGGTGTCGTAACATTCACACGGAGGTTTCTTCCATCGCTACTAGAAGCAAGAATGGTATAAGCCATGGGCATACGTCTAGAGGCATCGACCATTAGAATGCAGTTGTTATCGATGTAATAGTGGACTTCGTGTTTCTTTCTTTTTATGACCCAGTGCCCCAGCAGCGAAGAAGCTAGATCCCTCATTTTCTGTAAAGTGTTCACGGGTGCCCTTTATCCTTTTCTATAACTTGTGTTTTTACCTCGAGATTTGTACCGAGAGGCTAACTGATGAGCTTCCTTCGAATGAATGTTGTTCAGTTCTCAAGGCACTTTATTATAAGAAAACTGTCCCCGCACCCCGTGCTGTGTTAACAACTCATTTTATTCACATAGGGCGGTTTTTGGTCAATTACACGTCTCTTCATGCGTCGTGCACTTTGTACAATTCAGCCATGTTGGTCTATCTAAAATAATTGGAGCTGTGCCTATGACGTGGTCATTAATGTTTCATCGAAGGGGATCTCGGTAAGAATGGGGAGTGGTGTGTGAAGATTAAGAGTCCTTATGATAAAGAAATAGATAGATACCTGATTCTTCTTGCCATGTTCTGGATTGCACGTAGAATAAGGAAAGTTGTATCAGATGCTTTGGCCTCGATAATCTACTGCAAAACAAAGAAATTGGTTACCGAACTGTTAGTCATTTGTCTTCCAGCCAGCCGTATGTTTGGTAGGGTGAGCGTCAATGTTATATCATCCAAGGTCTTGCAGATATACAGAATACTAGTGGACGTGGTGATAAAATGGAAAACAGGTTCATGGTTGAGGCCATGAACCTGTCGGAAGGATTCTTGATATGCTGGTAGGAATCCCTGTCCTGTTTAAGTCTGATACGCTAGTTCGATGCTCTGCCTGTGACTCCTTTGGTTTCCGATGTGATTTCCTTGGCTGCTTCTTTAGGACGGAGTTCACGGGTAGCTTTGCCTGCTTGCCACATCTCAGAATCACGCATGACAGCGAGCTCTTTACCTAAGTCCTCTTGGTAGTTAGGTGTACCACATGCACTTAGCACTCGTTCAGTCTCCTTGCCCGAAGCAACCCTCTTGTAGAGTTCCTCAAAAACAGGGAGAACTGCCTTCTTGAACTTGGGCTTCCAATCTAGTGCTCCGCGTTGTGCCGTGGCTGAACAGTTGGAGTACATCCAGTCCATACCATTCTCTCCCACTAGTCTTATGAGACTCTCTGTGAGCTCTTCCACCGTCTCGTTAAAGGCCTCGCTGGGGCTATGCCCATTCTTGCGTAGCACATCATATTGTGCCTCCATTATACCGGCTAATGCTCCCATCAATACCCCTCGTTCTCCGGTGAGGTCACTATAGACCTCTTGTTTAAAGGTGGTAGGGAACATATAACCTGATCCGATGGCAATGCCCAAAGCTAAACAACGTTCCTTGGCCCGACCTGTAGAGTCTTGCTCTACTGCAAAGCTAGAGTTTATACCGGCACCTGAGAGAAAATTACGGCGTAGGGAGGTCCCTGAACCTTTAGGAGCAACCATGATCACATCTACGAATTCCGGAGGTACAACTTTAGTTTGATCCTTGTACACTATGGAGAATCCGTGCGAGAAGTAGAGTGCATCCCCGGAATTAAGCTTGTCTTTGATCATGGGCCATACTACCATCTGAGCCGCATCTGAAAGAAGCATTTGAATTATTGTTCCCCGTTCGGCGGCCTCGTCGATGTCGAATAAAGTCTTTCCAGGTTCCCACCCATCTGCAACCGCTCGGTTCCAGTCTTTGTCGAACTTCTGAGATTGACCAATAATTACATTGAAACCATTTTCTTTCATATTCAAAGACTGTGCAGGTCCCTGCACTCCATAACCAAGGACTGCAATTGTCTCATCCTTGAGTACTTCACGAGCCCTCTCCATCGGAAATTCTTCGCGCTTGATCACCTCTTCTTCTGTACCGCCAAAATCGATGATTGCCATGATAAGGATCCTCCTCTTATTCGATTGCCAAAGCGAATGAATGATGGATATTCTAAGCTATCTTTTGTGAAAGTTGAAATTCTGGCTTAAATCCATATAGTAGTGTGATATTGAATCATCTGACAAGATATCGGAATTCAATGCTAGCAACCAGAGTGAATTTACGACTATGTGCAGTAAGCGGAACCATCATATAACTACAGTAATCAGATGATATGAATAGTTATAGCTTAGTGTAGTAATACCAAGGAATAAACAATGGCCATTGTCTTGTCTTGGAAACACTCCTAGCAGGGTGGAAGGAGGTGAGTTCATGGAAGAGTTGGTTAAGAGGGTGGCTGTAGAACTTGCCAGTGCCAACCATATTGTAGCCCTAACTGGAGCTGGACTTTCGACCGAATCTGGTATTCCGGATTTTAGGGGGCCCTCGGGCGTGTGGACAAGATTTGGCGAACCTCGTATGGATGGATATCAAAGACTGAGACATAATCCTGCCAGTGTGGCCAAGGACTTTTTACGACCAGGAATGATTGGTATGGGCAAGAGCTTCCTGCTTGCCAAGCCAAATCCTGGACATTTTGCTTTTGCTGAACTTGAGAGGATGGGGCTACTCAAATGCTTGGTTACACAGAATGCCGATAATCTACACAGGCGAGCTGGCAATAAGAATGTCATCGAATTTCATGGAAATGCCTACAAGTTGCGTTGTCTACGCTGTCATCAGACATTCGGCTTTTTCCAATGGGACAAGCTCGCAGCACATAGAATTAGATGCAGGGGTTTTATTAAGACCGATGGCGTATTATTCGGTGAGCCAATACCACCTGATAGATTAGAGCGTTCCTTTGAACAAGCGAGTTGTTGTGATTGTATGATTGTAGCTGGTACGACTGCCCTAGTCTACCCTGCTGCTAACCTACCAAGGTATGCCAAATCAAGCGGCGCTAAGATTATTGAACTCAACGCGGAGGAAACCCATCTTTCTTACTCGATCTCTGACTATTTCCTGAAAGGTAAGATAGGAGAGATCCTGCCTGAAATCGTAGATGGCGTTGCAGGTTTGAGAGGGAGTTAGTCACAATAGGATGATTATGACTTTGTCCTTGAATTCATATGGGAACATTTGCTTCGGTATTCAATGAAGTGACAAGCCTGTCCTGAGTCCATTGGAGGGCTCAGCACAGGCTTGTCCAAAAATGACTGTATTAGGAATCGACTTGCAGCCTACACGCAAAGATCGTGTCTTTACGTGGTGGGTTCTATTTCTTCTTGCTAGCGGTTTGACCCCTTGAGGTACTCCTAGCACTACTCTGAGTGCGGGGTGCGACGCTTGCTTTAGGGGCTGAACTTGTGCGTGCTTTTGGTGTACTACTTTGGGTACGAGTTGCCGCTTTGGGAGTGGTAGCGGCTGCTGTTTTGGTAACTCTTGTCATCAGACACCTCCTCTTCAATAGCATCAGGTTTAACAGGTAATATAGTTTCTATGACAGTCCATATGGCAGTTGCCAAGCCCAGCTGTCGCTATGGACAACTGACATATAAGGCTGCAAATCGCATCTGTTCTAGTCTGCATGAAATGTTGCCACTTCTGTATTTCATTTTTACCGTAGAGGTCTGTTAATTTTCCTGACATTTCTATGAAATTGCTTACCTCGTATTTATTATTGTCGTGAGGAAGTGTAGCATGAGGATGTAAAATAAATGGTGAACAAGGTAAATACTTTGGTTATGATGGGATGAAATATCAGTAAACTTATAAAAAGATGATAAAACAAATAAAGATAATATTTGTGGAGTTGATTATGACACAATTACAAGCAGACTAGAATGGGTTGTCGTGAGGCAATTGCTGTTGTTTCTTTTTCATGAAAACGTAATTTACAAGGTGAGGATCATACTTTCCTCTAGTCTCTATGGTCTTCAGTTCTACTATCGTGAAGTATTGGCTGAATAGCTGTACCAATTCATACTCTGAGGAGAAATAGAGACGCGTTCCTATAGGGGTTTGTCGGTACTTGCCTTTACCACCAAAATGCGGATCTTTGTCGCTGAAACACACCGAGAGGTATGTTCCTTGTGAAGCGAGTAGATTATACACACTCCTTACGTATTGTTCCCTTTCCTCCGGGAATACATGATGTAACACTTCCCAATCAAAGGCGAAGTCAAAAGGTCCTTTGATTCTGTTTGTAATATGTAGGATATCAGCTACAACGAACTCGCAGGCGATACCCTTGTTTCTCGCATTATTCTTCGCTAATTGGATAGCTGTAGGAGATATGTCTATTCCGACAACATCGAACTTCTTCTTACAAAGATAGATCGTGTAGTTTCCAATACCACAACCGAGGTCAATGCATCGGCAAGGTTGAATTTGACCGCTCTCCACTAGATTAACTAGTGCCAGCGGTGGGATTTCCATATTCCATGGAATATCATTCATCGACAGTCTTTTATAGATGTCGTCAATATCTCTCATCTTTGCAGACTATCCCTTGGATACCTAAAATGAACTCACTGGCAAGACCTTTTCTCTATCGAAATGACAATATTAGAGCGTCAACTATGTGACTGGTTAAAAGTGTTAACTATGTGCCGTGTTGCACAGAGGGTGATTCCGAGTTGCTCTAACATATTCCCCCATACCTTTGTAGCACACAAAAGCGGGTGAACGGTTACTTTGATTCAAGTGTTTCACCAGTGTTTATTTATATAATATCATCACTTCCTCTAACGTGGGTGTTTCGGCGGGATCTGTATTGGTCAAGGTTGCTCTCCATTGCTTATATCTCCCAGATGGAAGGCTGGAGTCTACTGGGGAGGTTCCCCCCACCGAATTCCATGACGGGGAAGCGGCATTCTTTAAGAAAACAGTGTCCGAAGCCCTTACTTCAAAAGTGATATCTGTGCCACTCGCCAGAACTTCGTCCCAACTCAGTCTAGTCCATGTAGCTCCTGTTAGGTATGTATCATAGACCTTGGAAGCGAGGGTGCCAGATGCGTAATAGTATCCTTCCTCGGTTCCATTGCTGGTCGTTGGCTCTGTACTAGTGTATTTCCTGTAGTAATAGGACACGGTCCAATCTTGGATGCTGGGCGTTTCTGAGGTGTCAGTAGTGGAAAGACTGCCCTTGATTCTGATTTGATCATAGTCGGTTGTCACCGAAGAGATACTAACCGATGATGTATCGAAGCCGGTGGAATTTCCTGAGAGGGCCGAATCTGGTATCAGCTGCCAGGTGGAGTCATAGTAATATAACTGATAGATCAGGTCGGTGTTAGTGGGTTCGGTATCGTTCCAGGAGAGCTGATTACCCACTGCGAACCGGGTGTTAGAATCTGTGGGGATGGTCACCGATGTGACATCTCCTGAGGTCTCATAGGGTGTCTTGGCAACTGTAAGCTGATCCACCCAGACTAGTTCACCTGCGTCAAGGGTGGCATCGAACCTTACCCTAAAATCTGAGATGTCATAGGTGTTCAGATCTATGGAAACTGTATCGTAATGTAACCATGTAGTATCTGCCCCATTGTCGTCCAGCTCGTCTATGAGATCGTAGGTGGATCCATTATAGAAATAGAGTGTGAAGTCAGTGCTATCGATAGTGTCCTTGCGGAACCAGAAATCCAATGTAGCTGTCTTGGCATCGGAGAGATCAATATCATCCGAGGTTAGATTTCCTTCGTTACCGTCACTAGCCTTTACACTCTGAGATCCATCATGGTACTGGTCGGTGGCCAGAGCCCAACTGGTAGTACCATTGCCATCCCATTTGGTTAGATCTGTTTCAAAATCATCGGATAATGGGTTCTGGCCGCTGCCTTCGGCCAGGATTACTTCTCCACCGGTGACCTCGATGTTAGTTGAGCTGGAGATATTGGTCTGATCGGCGAAGGAATCCGTGAAACTTCCGCTGGTGAAGGTATTGCTCAACGAACTGGCGGAAGTGGCATCGGTATATCCGTAGTAAATGTAGATTGTAGAGTCCCCTGTGGGGATTGAAGGTGCCTTGGTCCAGATACTTGTAGAGGTGGTATTGATTCCAGACTCAATCCAATAGTAAATCTCTGTGGTGCCATTGGATTGTGTAAAGCGAATATCATCGCCATCTGATTGCATCTTGCCGGCGGAGATGAGTGTCTGTGACACGACGCTCTGGAAGG
>JAXHVC010000101.1:0-25794 GCA_034189315.1 Chloroflexota bacterium
CAGGCTGGTGGGTTTCGAACACTGACTAGGGTATTGTCGAAGTTAGCCGAGAAGCTGAAGCTGCAGGTCTCAAAACGTAAAGAGACTATCGGAGGTAAGACTTCGTATCAGTGGCTATTTGAAGGTAAGGACCTGTCTAGTTTGGGGAGATATCATGATGCATTGGAATGCTTTGACATGGCATTGCAGATTGATCCGGGTGCCCACATTGTATGGAAAAACAAGGCGGATGTTCTCGTTGAACTGCGGAGATATAGTGAAGCGATCTATTGCTACAAAATGATGCAGAAGATTAGACCAAGCGAATCAGTGAATCAGAAGATTCAGCTTCTTGAGAAGTGGATGGCAGGGGAGGGGGCGCAGCCTGGATCGGCTTGGGAGTCTACCAAGAGGCCAGGTGCCAGTGAGCGGTTTAGAGGTGCAAGGGGTGGGCAGAGACGAGAGGCAAGATCGTATACCAACACACACCGTGAGAAATTCCGAAGCAAACAAGAAGAAGAGGAAGCGATAAGAAGGGAATGGGAGGCCAGGGCTCAAGCACAAAGGGAACGTGCTCGTAGGGAATGGAGGGAAAGACAAAGGAAGTCGTCGCAACCTGATTACTATAACATACTGGGCATCGATAGGGCTGCTAGTCAGGAGGAAATAAAGCGGGCTTATAGGAGGAAGATGAAGGAATGCCATCCGGATACACTTACTGCAGAATCGAGTTGGATGCAGGAGGATGCCCTGAAAATGTCCAAGAAGGTGAATGAAGCCTATAAAGTTCTGGGAAACATTGAAGAACGGCGTAAATACGATAATTCCAACTAGTTGCCTGTGGGAGATCCATCTGAGGGAAGCATGTTTTTCATGTGCCAAGCAAATTGGTTGATGGCGTCTATCGGATACTGCATAGAGACTAGTTCTTGTAAAAAAAAGTTTTCAGGCCTGCATCGTTGAAGGATTGTCTATTATTCACTGTTTGGCTAAATAATCCCGATGTTTAGAGGCGAATAAAGTTGACATGCATTTTCCTGATATCCATGAGCTTTTGGATGTATTGCCCTGATATAATCTTAGCTTGGTTATTCGCGCTCTGACTATGGGAAAGATAAACTGTAGTCTTCTTGTTGATGGGATGATTAATTCAATCACTCTCAGTATTAACCTTCGTATTATCCCGTTCAGCTTTGAATGCAGGATCAAAAACATCAATTAATATATGACTTTGCTTAATGTGAGACACAGTGGGATTGTGGAAAGCTGTCTAAGGTTAATCTTATTGAGTTCTTATCACAATTCTATTGGAATGACGCAAGAATCGAGGGGGCTGGTCTATATCAAAGCTTTAACCAGTATATAATATCTTCTGCGTTGGTCTGCGAAATCAGTCTAGGGTAATGATTTGAGGGGAGGGTGAATCCTATGTCAGGTGTTGATACTATCTATCTAATTGTAGGACTCTTATGTATCCTCTTGTCAGCCTTTTTTGCCAGTGCAGAGATAGCGTATATAAACCTGGAGCGTATTCGAATTAAACATCTGCAGGAGAGTGGACGCCCAGGGGCGGAAAGGGTTGCCAGCATAATGGAACACCCTGAGAAGTTCCTCTCAGTAGTGCTTACCTGTATTAGCGTCACAGAGACCATTGCTGTGGCCCTCGGTGGATTTCTATTTCTTTCTCTGCTGGGGGAAGGATTATTGGGAACCGTGGTGGGCATTGTAGTGATGGCGATTATACTGTTACTCTTTGTCAAGGTGATTCCTAAGACTATTGCCGCACAACATCCCGAAGAGATTGCACTGCGCTATGCGCCTGCTATAGATATAACCTCCAAACTCGTATCTCCCATAGTTGTGATATTGAGCAAGATTACCGGCATTATTGCTCGCCCGACAGGTCTCCATACGATCCCTGGTGCTCTGTTGAGTAAGGAGGAGCTAAGGACTGCCATATCCATAGGTCATGATGGGGGTGTGTTTGATGAAACGTCGGCAAAGATGCTCAACCGTATGGTTAAGTTTGGTGATCTTTCAGTTCGGGAGGTGATGACTCCTCGTACTGATGTGATATGGGTACAAGAGGGCGCGACATTAGAAGATTTCCAGAGGATCTATTCTGGAGCGCCCAGATACAGATATCCTATCTATGAGGTCGATTATGATAATGTGAAAGGTGTACTGCTATCAAGAGATGTACATGTAGCCTTGGATAAGGGGGAGTTCCAGAAGGATAGCATCGTTACAGGTCTTACGCGCCCAGTTACATTTGTTCCCGGGACAAAGCCGGTTGGAGAACTCTTCAACGAGATGCGAGATCGAGGCGTTATGACAGCAGTGGTTCTAAGTGAGTATGGTGGTACGTCTGGGATTGTAACGATTGAACAATTGATTAAAGAGATAGTAGGTGAGATTAGTGAAGAGGTGGTGGGGACTCCAAAGGAGTTCGAAATTATCGGTGAGCACACCTACCAGATCGAAGGGTGCATGCGGATTGATGTGGCTAATGAGGAACTGAGTTTAGGTATACCGGAAGGGAACAAGTATGAGACTATAGGCGGTTTTATTTTCCATCTCCTTGGACATCTGCCAGAGGTTGGAGAGGAAGTCACATACAAGAACTTAAAGTGGATGGTGACTAGTGTTGGGGGGAAGAGGATCGAGCGTGTTATCGTAACCAAGATTGAGGAGTTGAAGGAGGAAACCCTTAAAAGTAATGAATCACCGGTTTCAGAGGAGGACAAGGAATTCAAGTAGATGGTATGCTGCGGAGTGGAGATTTTATCACCTTATGATACCTGATCCCTCAATCCCGCATTAATGGTCAGAGCTGTGTAGGAACTATCAGCTTGTTAGAAGGTGGCTACATGTTCAAACCTATTTTATCCCTACAGTCCAAACACACCGAATTTTGGCTGCAATTTGGTCGCATCCGGATCAATTATCTGCAAAGCACGTCTATATCCGGTAACGAGTGTTCCCACCATCCCAGCTGCGCCTCCCACCGTATCTCCAACACAGTAGAGACCTTCAATTGGTAGAGCATCACCCTCAATCGGAACGGTTCCTACGCCAAGCTCTTGGCCTAGTATAGCACCACCTCGCTTACCAGTATAGCGTTCATAGGTGAGTGGCGTTGCTGCCTCACGGACAATGATGTGTTCAGATAACCTGGGTACCAACCTCTCTTCCGTGGCCTTGACTATCACATCGGTATAGAATTCCTTCTTTTCCTTCCAATTCCCTTCAGCAAGCTTGTAGGGGGCCCACACCAAGATGCTCATGGCACTCTGTCCCGGAGGAGCCAGATCTGGATCCTCCAAAGATGGAACATGCATGTAAATCGGCATTGGGGCATCTTGCCTTTCATAGAATCCTCCGCTCTCCAGATCCGTGAACACCTTTTCTATGTGATCCGTATCCGACGAGGCCACGCTTATCGTGCCGGGGGCAATATCTGGCACATAGTCCAGTCCCAAGAAGACTCCAAAACATGAGAGAGTTGGTTTGAGATTGGTTGTCACCTTCTCAACCAGCTCCTTGTCAAAGTGATTCGCTCCAACTAACTTGGTAACGGTATTGTCGATGCCCACATCACTGACAACTATCTCTGATGATATCTTTTCGCCATTCTCTAACTCCACTCCCTCAACCTTATCTCCTCGTTTCAATATCTTGGCCACAGGTGCTTTAGTGCGCAATTCGCCCCCGAGGAGCTCAAGAGCCTTCACATATGCTCTGGCTATTGATAAGATTCCTCCCCTTGGATAGCATTGCTCCATAGATGGCATAAAAGCCAGCGTTCCTCCCATACTAGCTGGAGCCTTTGAAGGAGGCAACACTAGCAGGAACCAACTAAGCATCCCAAAAAGCCACATAAGGGAGGGATCTACAGAATTCTCCTTGAACCAGTCGGCAAGAGAGCGATTCTGCATTCTCTCGTCGGTGGCAAGGGTCATTGCTACATCAAGCATTTTCTGTACTCTGGGGACATCGTCGGACTTCATATCCCAGAGCTGCTCGACCATCTGAGTGGTCGTCATGCCTTCAGCGAAACCGATGTTGCCCTTGGGGCAGTGAAACGTCATCGCTGACCCCTTGAGCTTGAGCAAATCCAAGTCTACATCTTGCCTTAACCCCACCATATCAAGGGGCATCCCAATCAGAGTCCCACTGAAAAGCACTGTTGCACCTGGATCAAAGCAAAATCCCTTCCTCTTAAATGAGGTTATGTATCCACCGCCGGCGTGATGTTTTTCCAACAAGAGGGTCTTCATTCCGGCCTTGGCAAATGCTATCGAAGCTCCAAGACCACCACCACCACTTCCCACTACAATGGCATCATATTGATTACTGGTCATTGCATTTACCCCTATGTGTGAACTCAACAGATGTGACTCTATGCTGGCCGCATTCTGGCAATCTTTTAACTAACGTAAATTGTCATCCAATCCATTCCGCCAGTGTCAATGAGAATGCAGAGCGGATAGCTTATCACAGCTTTATGTATGATTATGAACTGACATACGTACAGTGTCAAACTATCGGAGATAATCCCCCAGTACACACTCATTCTAAGGTGCAGCGCTGTCTCTCAAGATATAAAAGATAGCGACCTGTGGTCACTTGTGGTGAGACAGCAGGTCACTTTAACATTATGGGAGGTATCGTACAGTATGGGAAGTGTCCTATTCTATCTTTCCTGGCATCTTTTCAGGAAAGGCGATTCCCGTGATATTGATGTTGATTTCCTTGGCGATGAGTCCTGCCATCTCTAGCAGTCCTGCCCCCACCTTCTTGCGAACCTCAACTACAATTTGCGGGATGCTGAATCCATAGACCACTTGAATCGAGAGATCGAGTATCGCCTCCTTCTTGCCATGCTCTACCTTTACCCCCCTGGCCTTTTTTTCGGCGCCACCAAAGGTCTCACTGAGAGTACGGGTTACTGAGCTTAGACCTATGTTGGCTATTCCCTCGACCTCGCGAGCGGCTAGAGCGGCAATGGAACCTATGACTTCATCACTAATATTCGTCTCGCCACCAATAGTATATTCGGCACCACTCTCAAGTTCGGCGATCTTGGCAGCCATCTCCGTATCCTGAAATCTGTCCTCTATCGATTTTTCTTCCCCTGTCGTGATTATTTCCTTTCCAGAATTACTCATTTGGTAACCTCCTTCGCTACAATAAGTTGTTTATCAATCTGGATCACTAGGCCATTAACTGCTTGTAGGTACTATATCACACCAAAGATGTGGAGGACTTCACCCGAAATGATAAAATAGTGACTATCACTATGGGTTAATCCTTCACCCAGTCTTGATTACACCATGATTGCGTTCTTCTCCTGAGAAGGTTTTATACTCTTTTGCGCCACATAGGCAGCAACCTGCTGACGATTGCGGAGATTTAGTTTGTTTAAGATATTGCGCACATGTACTTTGATAGTATTCTCCGAGACAATAAGCTCTTCGGCGATCTCTCCGTTTGTGGCTCCCTGTGCCAAAAGGCTCAATACCTCTTGTTCTCGTTCGCTCAGCTTACCGTTCGGGTAGGGCTGATTTATACTAAAGTTGTCCATCAGAGTTTCTGCTATTCCCCTGGACAGAACAACCCCGCCCTTGGAAACCAAATCCATTGCCTGGCCAAATTCCAAAGGGGAAAGGTCGATTGAAAGATAACCTCTGGCTATTCCCCCCATGGAAGAAAGGGGAGCAATGGGGGCTTCTGGTCTTGCCAGTACTACTATTGCTCCTTGTTTGCGATTGGCGACGATTTGTCGAATCGCCTCCCAATGAACCTCCATAAGCTCCCAGTCTATTAGTATGATATCTGGATTGGAATGACGAATTAATTGGTGGAGCTGATCTATATCATCGGTCTGTCCAATAACCTGAAAACCCTTCTCCTGAAGAATCCTTATAATACCTTCTCGAAGAAGAGTATATGGATGAACAATGATCACCTTCCCCGAGTGTTGTGAAAACGTGCAGCTGTCTTTCATGGCTTACCAAATTTTCTAGCATTGTTGGTGCGATAGGTTTGTAACTATCCTACGTATCATGCCTACCCATTTGATATGTTCTGTTCCCCATCTCCTCCCGCAATAAGGTGTGTGGTTCTTGGAATTGGTCATCCTAATCTTCTTCCATCATCATTCCTGTGATATTCCATATATCAATTAGTTCGATTTCAATCTCAGCCTCAAGAACTATGAGTTTCCCATCCTGTTTGATCTCGGGTTTGTTATAGATTTCATCGATTGCATAATAGATAGGATCCATAGCCGCAGACGCCTGCTCGGGTGTGCCAAAGGTGTACACAAAAGAGGCTTCAAAGCTCTGCGAATCCTTCTTGTCGAGAGATGCCCCAACTATTTCAAGACCGGCATATGTTTCGACTCCGTCATATGTTTCAATATGGACTAACATACCCTCAGTGAGCTTGTCTAACACTTCTTCTACAATTTCATTATCGCTAAAGGAACTGGCTCCATCCCTAACATATATGCATGACATCACGGTCTCTTTATTGCCGATAATAACTCCCTTATCGGTGATAGATATCCATTCTGTTCCGCTGGGGCTTTCCCATACCTCATCATGATTCTTTCCGAAGTCACCCTTCTCATAACCAAGCTCCTCTAGTTCATTTCTCAAATCGGACATATCCTGACGACTTCTAATCATGATGAGGATGTTTTGGTTCACATTAAGGTGTGATATGTGCTCAACCATTGCAGTGTCAAATCCAAAATGTTTCAGGTATTCGCCATCTTTCATTTCCCATTGTGTCATGACCTCTTGTAACTCAGCGTCACCACTGATATCTTGTATCTTCAGGTATGTCAGATTTGCTGTTCCCTGTGGAGCGACATCAGCAATATCAATGACGGTTTTACCCAATCCATCATCGTCTCCACAAGAAGAACCAATCCAGGCAAACAGCACTACTAGTGCAACTAGGATTATGGCGATTTCCGCTATGCCCGGTCTTCTTGAATTCACTTCGTACCTCCCTGTATTGCTTGCCTTGATGAGAGATTACCTATGGCCTTTAGTCCTACCCCTTAAATATCGATCGTAGAGGTCATCCAAATCGATCTCTCCTGCACTATACTTTCCTACAAGCCATCCTGCCAGGACAAGCAATGCAACAAAGAACGCATTCAGTGTACCGGCGAACACCAGGATTGCTCCAAGAGCTAATCCGACCAGAATACCTACAAGTTTGGGATTCCAATTCCCGTTGCTCCCTTCCATGTTCCGCGCACCTCCTGAATCTTACCTTCTGCTATCTAGCAGCAAGACGCTTGCCCTCTGCACGCTCATATCTCGCGTTGATTGAGACACTTGCCACTGGCAATCCAGTGACCTCCTCCACACGCATCTTTATATTGGACTGTAGTTCTGCGCATAACTCAGGTAGGTTTGTTCCCATCTTCACAGAAGTATTACATCTTATCATCAGACCTTCCTTTTCTAAAGCAATCCTGCACTTGATATGCCTTACCTCTCGCATTCCTTCACTGATATTATCCGCCAGATCTTCTATGCTCCCCTCTGTGATTGTTGTTACCCCTTCTTCACCAGAACTGATAAGTAGACGGCGCTGCCTACCAACCGGCCTTAGTTCTAGATACAATAGACCCAACATAACCAGGAAGATGGCTATTGATGCTGTTATAATTATAGCCTTGGAGCCGCTACTGGCGTCAGAGACATCCTCTATTTGGGGTCTGAACATCCCTTCGGGGAGATCAGCGGGATCAACATCACCTGATGCCACGAATATCACTACTACAGTGCCGATGATTATGGCCAGGGAAAGCAGTATAGCAATACCTCGGTTGAGCACATTCATATAATAATCCCCCCTTTCAATAAGGAGTTGCCATATGGTTCTTACCACAGAATGTATACAAAGCCCGCGGTGCTGATGCCAGATGCTATACCAACGGGCTTGCACATCTATTCAGGGGTATAGGAAGGTCATCCCTGTCACATCTCTTTTTAGTCAACCACCAGACTCTCATTCTAGAAGCCGATAACTTCCAATCTCGTGCCTATTCCACTCTGCCGGGCATTCTATCGGGGAATTCTAGTCCCGTAACATTAATATTGATGTCCTTCGCGATAAGACCTGCCATTTCTAGCAAACGTGCCCCCACCTTCCGACGCACCTCAATCACGATCTGAGGGATACTAAATCCGTAGATTACCTGGATTGTAAGATCTGCAATTACCTCTTTTCTGCCCTGCTCTACTGTCACCCCTCGAGCTTTCTTTTCTGAGCCACCAAAGGTTTCTGCTAAGGTTCGACGAAAGGAGCTTGTTCCTACATTGGCAACTCCGTCTACCTCTCGAGCCGCTGTGGCACAAATTGTACTTACCACCTCATCCTCAATCTCTGTTATACCCCCCACCGTATATTCTGTCCCACTCTCTAGCTCCGCGATCTTAGCTGTCATCTCTTGTTCCTGGAATCTTTCCTCGATCGGTTTAGTCTCTTCCTGCTTCATGATGTCTTTACTAGTATCACCCATTCTTGCTTCCTCCTTTTGTTCGTTTATTATTCATCGGCATATATCTAGAGCCGCGATGTCCCAAGTATGAACTGTGCTCATACCTTTAGTGGCGTTTTTCAAACAAGGTATAATTCTATTCAATCTCATCCTAACAAGATTAAGCTAAGTTACCAGGCTTTCTATCAGGGAACTCCGCTCTAGTGATATTGACATTGATCTCCTTGGCGATAAGTCCAGCCATTTCAAGAAGACGTGCGGCTACCTTCTTGCGAACATCGATGACGATTTTTGGAATGCTGAATCCATAGATTACCTGGATAGTCAGATCCACAAATACTTCTCTCTTACCCTGCTCGACCATTGCCCCTCTGGAGCTCTTATGCGATCCACCAAAAACTCCGGTAATGGTTTGGCGAAGAGAACTGGTGCCTACATTGTTCACACCCTCGACTTCTCGCGCTGCGGTCGCCGCAATAGCAGCAATAACCTCGTCAGTTATATTTGTATGGCCCCCAATGATGTATTGAGCATTACTCTCTAATTCTGCAAGCTTAAATACCATTTCTTGTTCATGGAATCTCTCCTCTGTTCTTCTCTGGGACATTGGAGTGTTTTTCTCTTCAGCTACAACCAGATCGTTTAAAGGACTAGTAATATCGCTTTCTTGTTCAATTGAATAGTCGGTCTTGTCCTTATTCCTGTCTATCTCAAAATGGGAGTCCTTGTTCCTTTTCATTGTTGGCACTCCTTTTTATTAATCCCATTATGATTATTACGGTAGCTCCGAAATACATTGTTTTTCGGGCAAAAAAACCTGTCATTGCGAGCAAAGCGAAGCAATCTCGCGTGTTTCGTCATATTGCCTTTCTGAGATTGCTTCATCTCCTTCACTCTATTCGTAGTACTTTTCCTACGTATAATCATTTACCCAGTGTGCCATTGCGAGCACGGGATCCGTGAGGAACACGGGTTATTAGTCAAAGAAACCTACAGTTTCTTAGGAGGAGCGGTAGCGATGTGGCAATCTGGGGCGTGGTGTGGAGGGAAGGTTGATTCATATCAGACAGGACTGGTAACAGGTTCAGATTGTCCTCCTTACCTACCCAGGTTGCCGCGCTCCGCTCGCAATAACAGAAAGCGGGTATACGGTTACCCCTATGTTATGTGTCTCGGAGCTAAGTGCATAATCGTTATCCTGTTTTTCTCAACCAAACCTATACTGAACTTGGTAATTTGAGTTATTGTTGTAATGTGCCCATTTTGACTCGATTTCTTTAGAGGTTGCTTTCTATTCATCATATGTGCTTCTTATTGAGAGTATAAGCTACTTGGGATTAGAGGTGTGTTTGATGGGTGCAAGAAGTTAGTAGGAAAAGTATTAGAGGATTGCTAGAACTTTCAATCATTACCATATTCTAGCAACTACCTTTCAAGAAAAGGTAATGTAATGCTTAATCGCAATTCATAGTGATTGAAGCGACTGCCGTGTATCTTTCAAGGAGCAAGGGAGTAGGAGTAATAGATTTTCACCATAGGTGTGAATTAGGGATGTTCTTATTATATAACAGAGGGGGATGTGAGTGGAGATTCCAAAAACATCGTCGGACCGTCACTGCTATATGGCGTGGTTAGTACAGGGAACAATGTAGGATCCTATCTGATTAATGGCTTGAACCGGTATCCCAATCCTCTCTCTCCTATGATGTACCGGGGGTGTTTGGGATCTGGCTCTATCTTCTGACGTAGATAGGTAATATAGAGACGCACATAGTGGTCTTCATCTTGGTATTCTGGGCCCCACACCCTTGTTAGAAGTGTCTCATGACTGAGCAATCGTCCGGCATTTGTTACCAAGTGATAGAGTAGGCGATGCTCTGTTGGCCTGAGATGCACATCTTTTCCCTTTACTACAACCTTACATTGATCGAAGTCAATCTGCAGGTCTTCATCAACAAAGATCTCTTTACCATGCGCGGGACTTGTGGATTTGTATCTCCTCAAGACGGCGCTTATCCTAGATGCCAACTCCCGACCGCTGATTGGCTTTGAGATATAGTCATCAGCCCCTAAGTCGAGCCCTCGAATTCGGTCTGGTTCATCACCCATAGAAGTAAGGAAGACCACTGGTAGATCTGATATCTCCCTAATCTTCTGCAAGGTCTCGTAACCATCCATCTCGGGCATTAGGATATCCAAGAGAGCCAAATCAGGAAGTTCTTTCTTAATCTTGTGGAGAGCAGACTTCCCATCCAGAGCACTTATAGCACGAAATCCCTCTGATTCGAGGTTCAGAACGGTAACTTGGGCCATTTTGGGATCATCGTCAATTACCAAGATGGTCCTATCTCTATCCACGGTTTTCTCCATCGGTCAAAATGCCTCTTCATTTTCCTCTGCTATAGGTAAACTGACAGTAAAACATGAGCCCTTGCCAAGCTCGCTACTTAAACTGATTGTGCCTAGGTGGGCTTCCACGATAAACTTACAGAGATATAAACCTAATCCCACACCACGAACTTTTCGAGTAGCCTTGCCGTCTACTCTGTGAAAACGTTCAAACACTCTGTCTACTTCACGTAGTGGGATGCCTAACCCTTCATCGGAAATGGACATCTCTATATAATCACTGGTTGCCCTGCCCGTAGCAGTAATTCTACCCCCTTCAGGTGAATACTTGATAGCATTGTCTATAAGGTTATTAAAAACGTCCTCTATCTGATCTGGATCGCCAAGTGCTGCTGGCAAGTCTGGAGTAAGATTGACTACAAGTGTATGAATATTGCTTACACCCTTGAATCTACGAACCACTTTATTAACAATCGAATCCAGTCGAATAGGTTCCTGCTTTAACGTCAACGCGCCAGATTCGATCCGAGAGGCTAGGAGTAGCCTCTTCATTACGCAGCTAAGACGGTCGCATTCCTCCTCAATAACCTGTAGACTTTGCCGTACCGTATCGCAATTATTTCCCTGGTTTGAAAGCATGTTCGTATAGGACTTGATGATGGCAAGGGGTGATTGGAGCTCATGGCCTAGCATAGAGAGGAAGGCGGATCTCTGTGTTTCTAACTCCCGATCTCGTGTGATATCCCTCACATTGACCACTGCACTCAAAGGTCGTCCACCTGGGGATTCGACAAGGGAATAGGCCATACTTACATCGATTCGTTGCCCATCCTTGGTTTGAATGCTACCTTCCAACTCGACCAGGGAATCTGTTCCTTTAGCTTTGCCTAACATTGGGCATTGCGTGCTGCATAGAGAGTTACCCTCCCAGTCACAGAATCCCAGTACAGCGGAGCAACTCTTCCCGAGCACTTCATCGCGTGAATACCCTGTAAGCCGTTCCATAGCCGAGTTAAAACGGACAATACGACTCTTTGTATCCAGGCTTAATATGCCCTCACCACTTCCTTCTAGGATGGCTTCCACGCGTTGCCTCTCCTCTGCGAGTAGATAGGCTAGCATAGCGTTTTGCACTCCATCAGCGATACCTTGCGAAAAGGAGGGGACGGTTGGTTGGGCTTTATTACTATCGACCATCACATTGACTGGACGGATAACATAGATTCTTCCGATAGTCTCTTGCCCTGTTTTTAATGGTAAGGTTACTATGGGATTCTGCGACGTCTCGTTTGTATAATGGCCATTGTTGCCATTGGAGGTATCGGTATCATCACCGGAACCCTTTGCAGCTTCATTGAGTAAAGGTTGAAGTTGCATCAGTTCGTCTTCACTCAGCCCATAGGATGCAGAGGGAAGGAAGCATCGTTCCACTTTGCTCCAGACAGCCACCATACCACCGGTGCCCCCCACTGCTTCAACAACATCCCTCAGGATAAGTCTCAGTGCAGCAGGATCTTTTGCCTGTTGCCGCTGTGTTTTCTGAAGTGTGGTATCCGGTAGATTCTTCATTTCCTTGTAAATCATAGCGGTCTGTATGATTTAGACATATCGCAATGAATGATGCCCTAGGAAAGTCGTCTTTCAAGAATCCGGTTCTAGTGTTCCTCTAATGTAATTCTAACGGTATTCTAACATTTAGTCATTAATATTGACCAGATTGGACATTTGACATTGCTGGCAGGTATCTAATCTCTAGAATCGTTGTTACTCCTCATCTGTATACCTATTGTCGTTGTCCCACCTTGCTATAAACCTAAGATAGAGTTTCCCTGGATTTCCACCTTCTTTATTTTAGCTTAGATGTGTTATAGGAAGACTTCGCTGCTTCTATAGAATACTCCTCTACCCTCATTATGCCATCAGTGATCTGCTATAAACTATACATAATATATTGGGGAGGCATGCCAGTGGCGCTTCTGCCCGTTAGCATAGGTGTGATATCCCTAGCGCGATAGCGATTACAGTATCTATTGTAGGCTTCTTCCCCTATATGCGAGTATCACTGCGGATACACGGAACTTGATCATCGGAGCATCCCAAAGTGCCTTGGGGATGGATTAGAAGGAATTGCCAAATATCCTATGTCTACACATGTATCTGGCCAATGACTGAGGGGCACCAAGATTCTCATGCAGAGATCTTGATTTTAGACATGCCAGCTCTTTGGACTCAGAGTGACACAATCTAGCCGCTTTCATGACTCCATTGCTGAATACTATCTGACTTATGAGTGCACTACACTGGACGCATCTCTTGGCAATCTGTACACTATGGACAGCTTGATAGAGCGTGATGCAAGCAACCGACTTGTTTATGCCTCTTAGATTCGATTGCACATTGGTTGCGATTAATCCTCCGGATATCATCACTGAAGTAATCCCATATTACCGGATCAACATGGATTCCACGCTGATCATTTGCTTACTTTGATCTGATCATGGTCAATAGCATCTTAAACCTTGTGATTGATTGTAACGAGTGAGGGGCGTGTGCTGGCATTAACGCAATCTGTCCGGTAACTACCTTGAATGATTTACCTCCGATAGTGATCTCCACTTCTCCGTCAAGAACTTGAACCAGGGCATCAAAAGGGGAGGAGTGTTCGCTCAAGCCCTCTCCTTTATCGAAGGCAAACAGTGTCAACGTGCCCCCTATCTTTTCGATCAAAGTTTTACTGACCACAGCTCCCTGGGCATATTCAACGTGATCAACAAGATTCAGGACCTCGGCCGATTGGATTTCTTGGGTCATATTCGGCCTCCTTTGCCTTGTCTTTCAGTCAGTTTTTGTTTTTACTACAAGCACAGAACTCTGTGCATATCTTGCTACTCGCTGAGTAACGCTTCCGAGCAAATAACTCTGAATTCCTGTTAGTCCCTTGGCCCCTAAAGCGATAACGTCTGTATCCACCCGTATTGTTTCCTCTATTATTTCTTGAGAGGGTTCTCCGCGTAGGACTGACGACGAGATTTTATATCCTCTCTTTCCTAACTGGCTCAATCCGTTGCCTAGTAATTCCTTGGCAACGTCTTCCTCTGCCTGTCTGATTTGATCGATTAGGTTGATATCATGTTCCATATTCAATGTGTAAGACCTGACAAGTGTTGCTGCGAAGGATTGTAATACTGTTATCAAGTGAATCTCAGTATGACGGGGTAGAGGCATGCGCATTAAAAAGCTAATCGCTTCATTAGAGTACTTGGAACCATCTAGGGGAACGATTATTTTTGGTGCGGCTCGGATTTCCTTTTTAATCATGAGTACATTACAGGGCGCGTACTTTAGCACCTTGTTAGCGATGCTACCTAGAAGGAATTCACGGGAATTGCTCATACCTTTGGAGCCTATGACTACGAGATCTGCTTTGAGATCGTAACAAGCCTTGGTGATTTCTTGTGATGGATTTCCCCAACGTACTTCGCTTTCTATACCTGGCCATTCGGGAAAGTAGACTCTATTAATTCGGTTAACGAGCTCCAAAGCAAGCTGCTTTTGATTTTCGTTAAGTTGTTTATGCGAAGAAGGGGAGCATCGTAGGAGATGCGCGATGGTATGACCTCCTAAGAATATATGTTCGGGGATGACCGTCAGCGTTGTTACCTGGGCTTTCTGTTTAGTGAACAATACTGATATGGACCTGGCTGCCACTTCAGAAGAGGATGAACCATCAATTGCAAGTACTACTTTCATAGTGTATCTCCTCGATGCCCGATATAGGAGTGTTAATCTGGTGGTGTGTCTTGATCTCTTTCCCTTTCCAACTTTAAACCTGTGATTTCTTCTCTCAACTTTTGCATCTCTTGATGCAGGCGGTCGAGAGATTCTTGATCCTTATGGTCGCCTTTGACCAATAGAGCAGACAAATTAGCCACCAATCCACTGAAGAAGGCTATTCCTCCTAACATAAGCACATAGGCTACTGCTCTCCCTGCGTGAGTTACTGGTACTGTATCACCATAACCAACGGTGGTAATTGTTACAACAGCCCACCATAGAGCATCTGGGAAGGAAACGATTTCTGCCCCCTCGGCATTCCGTTCTACTGTAGTGATTGCCGTAGCTGCTAATATAATCAAACCTAGTCCATAAACGACGAGAAAGTCGACATGAACCAGTCTCCTTGCTCCGATAAAAGCACGTGATCCAAAGAGTAGTATACGAAGTATTCGTAGAGGTCTGATAAATGGCACAAGGACGATGATTACATCCAACCAGTGCCTCCGCAAGAAAGCTCTTCGATGAGGTGCTATAGAGGTTTTTACAATTAGGTCTATGGCAAAAACTGCCCATATGAAACTATCGAGGGCAGCGAAGATCGCATCCTCTCCAGACGAGAGTTCCCATAAGAAGGGCCCTACAAGCAAGGGGATCATAACGAAGGAAAGGGCAAGAAGCGGCAGTTCGGTTATCCTCTCTATACGAAGTAGGAGATCCTCCCGCCGTTTGACATCGAGGATTTTTGACTGAGTCTGCTTGATTTTATTCTTTCCTTGACTTGGATAGCTATTCATGTTTTTTTCCGTTGTTTAGAGATGACTCCACCTCTTGATATGCCCAACATAGTTAACAAGTCTATCCCGTTCAATGGTGAAGGGTCTGGTTAGCACTTTTCTTGGTTGACGGAAGGGTATCCATTTCTGTAACCAGAGTATCCAGACTGAGGCAAAGATAACAAAGACGATGAATCCGACGACTACGAAATAGGACCAGGACCATTCTAATTCCGGCATATGTTTGAAATTCATGCCATATATTCCGACAAGTAGAGTCAGTGGCATAAAGATTGTCGCTACTATAGCCAAAAGCTTCATGGTTTCGTTCTGACGATTGGCTACTGAAGACATATACGTAGCTAAAGCGTTATCGGCACGCCCCTGGAGTGATATATTTAGTTCCTCGATGCGAAGGGTGTCGGCATAGAGGTCTCGATAGAACATCTGGGCGTCTTTGCTTATGACTGAAAAGTCACCTCGACTCATCCAGTTCATTACCTCGGTTTGGGGGACCACCGCTCGATGTAATCTTATGGTCGATCTCTTAAGCTGCATGATAGTCTCCAAGGTCGATTGCTGAGGAGTGCGAAGAACCTCTTCTTCGATATCATCCATTACACTATACATAACATCTACTATTGGTCTTATATTATGAATCAGCGCGTCTATGATGGTGTGAGCTAGAAAATCTGCCCCACGTCTCATAGGTCGGCCATCATATTTCTCCACTGCATGTTTGACAGCCTCGATGCTGAACATGGGGAGGTTGTGATTACTCACCACGAATCTAGTTCCTAAAAACAAGTCTAACTCCGTGGTCTCCAGGGTTTCCGATTCGGCCAGATGGTTTATCCCATGTACTATGATAAATAGATAATCGCCGAAATTGTCAACTTTGGAGCGGTGAACACCCTTGCTAACACAGTCATGTATGGGAAGATTATGGAAATGAAAGATACGTTCCAGGAATTGGCCATCCTCCTCTGTAGTTCCTTCGATATCCACCCATAGGAGACCTTCTTTGGATTCGAAGGCTTGCCGGACGTCCTCTTCCGACGGGATTATCTTTATTGTTCCCCCGGCATCAGTATAATACGCTATGAAGGGCATTGTTCACCTCTAGTATATGATTGTAACGAAAAAAGCGAATATTATTCCTTACTACCATCATTTTCTTCCACTTCTAGCAACTCCGAAGACAAGCAATCATTAATCCGAGACTGGAGTTCTGGTTTCCTAGAGGCTTCAGCGGCTTGCATGGCACCACGTGTTACTTCTAATACGGCGTTCTCTTCACTGATCCCCTGCTGGTTTGCTACCTCCCTAGCTGCCGCCACTGCCCGTTTTATAGCTTCACAGGGATCATATCCAATCTCAAGGGCACCTTGAACTACACCTTGTCCTGTTCCTCGGAACACCTCCCTAGAATCTACTCTTGTGGTGCTTAGACCTTGTGTTATTCCCACTATCGCATGATGAACCAAAACATTAGTATTGATATTTATCTCGTCAGCAGCATGGAGTGTTCCACGGGCCGCATCCCGTGCGACATCGATCCCATGAGACGTCGTATCTTCTGTATCTTTCCATAGGTCAGAGATAGCATCCCCCAGGGAATCTGCTACCCTGCTCAAGGTTTCTTGACCTTTCGTGGCTGCTGTGATGGCTTTCTTGGCTGCATCGGCAACCTGATAAGAAGTAACGCCCAAGGCGACGTCGAGTCCAGGTAAGGGCACTCGTCTCAGATACCCGTAGGGAAACTGGCTAAGATAGTTGATACCAGTTACAGAGCTTATTGGACGCGCTAACTCTCGCATTGGAGTATGAAGGGTATCCAGGGCTATTTCGGGGCTCACTTCCCCTTCCTCTCGTAGGGAGGTTAGCAGGCTGAGGGTCATGATACCTATCACAAAAGCAATACCAAACAAGAAGTCAAATCCAGTTAGACTTAGGGCAGGAAATTCCACCGAGCGATTGGGATCAATCCAGGTGAGATCAATTTGGAAGCTGCGGGTGCTGAAGAAATGCGCAAAAGCACCTCCAGCCAAGGGTCCAATGGCAGACCCAATGCTGGTGGCCAACCCTGCAACCGCGAGATATGACGTAGCCTGTCCCTGAGGTGCCAGCTTCATTCCTATAGTACCTGTAGTCAATCCTACCCCCGCTCCAGCTATTCCTACAAAGATATGAATAATTGCCAACAGAGGAATGCTCAGGAAGTAGCGATCTGGCATGGTGGTGAAGATCCAACCAAAGATGACCAGCATGTATAAAGATGCGCTCATTGAAAGCACTGTCTTGCTGCCGAAATGATCAGCTAGACGTCCCCATACATTGAGAAAGAGTATATTAGTACCCAGGCTCAACATACTTAGAAGCATCACCGATGAAAGGGATAGGCCAAGTCGTTCCAGCATATACACAGCGAAGAAGGGTATAGCAAGGTTCAAGGCAAACCCCCACAGGAGTAAAAAACGAAGTAGATGTCTGTAGTTGTGATCCCTTAGAGGCGAGGTCAGTGTAGTGGTAATAGTCTCTCGGGGGCCAGGAGGCAACTGCATCAATGGCTCCGGTATAAGGGTCATAAACAATGGAGTGGCCAGTCCTAAAGTAAGAGCTCCCAACAATATGGCAAAAGTATAGCCAAGAGCTTCATCACCTACTGCGGCATGTCCCTTCCAAAAATCTACAAATAGGGCCGCACCCAAACCAAAGAACATACCTGTTAGATTGGCTAGGGCTTGTCTTCTGGCAAAGAACCTCCCCAGCCTTTCTTGTGGCACTAGGTCCTTCACCCAGCTATTCCAGGAGCAACCGGTGAAGGCGGCCAAGATGCTGCGAAGAGCCATCAAGCCCATAAGAGCTGAAATGGCTCCGGCGCTAGGTACCTCCATAAACACTGGTATGAGAGCGATGGGAATCCATAATAACTGAGCGGGAAGCCAGGTGGTGATAGCCATGATCTTTCGACGTCGAAATCGATCTATCAATACTACAGCGGCTATTTGCAAGGGTTGTGCCAAAAAGGGAATGGCTGCCAATACGCCGATTTGGAAACTGTTGGCCCCCAGTGCCAAGGCAAAGGCTGCTAAGATGGCTCCACCAGCAACATTGCTGAAGCCCATCGAGACAATCCCTTCCCAAGTAAGCACTTGTAAACCTTTATCTATCTCCTCTCCAGATATTGTAGGTTTTGGTTTAAAGAGTGATTTAAGGTTCATTCTCTTGCTTGTCTTCTTGCACTTGCTCAATCTCTACTTCCTGGAACTCTTCTGGCAAGCCTTCCTTCACCATGGCTATAACCTCAGGACCTGCCGCTTCGGCAGCCTCTAGCATTCCCTTGGCAGTAGTAGCCGCAGCGGCATCCTCTGTGAGACCTACTTGGTGAGCCACCTCGTAGGAAGCCTTCATGGCACCTTGAGCGGTTTTTCTAATGTCGGCACCTGTCTCTATCGCTCCCAGGATTACCCCTTGGCCAGATCCCCTAAGGTTCTCATGAGGATCTGCGCCTGCGCTCTTCATTGCACGAGATATACCAACAATGGCATTATGGCTCAGCGAGCTGATATCTACAGCTGCCTCTCCGATGGCATGGAAGGCACCTCGAACGGCATGTCTTGTTGCTTCTATACCTGGAGTCCCTTCGCCTTCTGCCTTCTCCAGGAAATCGGTCAAGTCTTCCTCGATAGATTTTGTGATTCTTGACGTCAACTTATGACCTCGTAATGCCGTCTCTGTAGCTACTTTGGCTGTATTGGCTATCTGGTAAGCAGTAACCCCTAGTGCTACGTCTACACCAGGGACTCGAGATCTTCTCAGGAAACCGAAGGGAAACTGAGTGAAGAAGTTCAATCCTGGCACAGAACTCATTGGACGAGCAAAATTTCTCATAGGAGAAGCAAGGGCTTCCAAGACAATTTCTCGACTAACTTCACCCTCCTCTCTAAGAGAGGTTAGGGTATTGATTGTAAAAATCCCCATGATGAAGGCCAGACCGAAGAGGAAATCAAATCCCGTCAAATGAAGAGCAGATAGGTCCAATGTTCTAGAGGGATCAGTCCATTCTAGGTTGATGGTAAAAGAGCGAACACTAAAGAAGTCAGCGAACAAACCTCCCAGGAGAGGTCCGATCCCTGTACCGATGTTTGTAGCTATTGCAGCAGCAGCTAAGTAGGGGGTTGCTTGGCCAGTAGGTGCGAGTTTCATGCCTATAGTACCGGTAGTGAGTGTGACACCTGCCGAGGCAATTCCTGCAAGAAGATGCAGTATTGCAAGCAGTGGCAGTGTAAAGAAGTATCTATCCGGCATGGTAGTGAATGTCCAGCCAAATATCACTAAGAGATATAGAGATGCTGAGAGTGAGAGGATTACCTTGCTACCGAATCTATCCGCGAAGCGCCCCCATACTCCCAGGAAAATAATATTCGTTGCCTGGCTCAGTGTGGTAAAACCTATGACGGCTGCCAGGGATAGGTTAAGGACCGTTAACATGTATACCGCAAAGAAGGGTATCGCTAGATTCAGTGCCAGCCCCCAGAGGAAAAGGAATCGCAACAGGTGTCGGTAATTCCGGTCTCGGAAAGGGGTGACCAAGTTGGACATTAGTGATGACTGGGAGCCATTTAGAGTCTGCATCAGGGGCTCTGGAGTAAGGGCCATAGAAAGAGGGCTACCCAAGGCCAAGGTGAGAACCCCAAAAAGCAAAGGGATCGTATAGACAAAGGCGCCCTCTTCACCTGAGGGGCCCCCATGCCAATGATCCACGAAGAAGGAGGCGGATAAAGCGAAAAAGACACCCACAATACCGGCCAGCATTAAGCGCCGGGCAAAAGCGCTTCCGAGGATTTTTTGGGGTATGAGATCCTTCATCATGCTATTCCAGGCGCATTGCCCTACAGCGACCAATATCCCGCGGAATCCTATAAGGACGAGAAGCATCGATATTGCGGCTGCCCCAGGGGTGTTCATGTAAACAGGAATAAGGGCTATAGGGATCCATAAGAGTTGAGCCGGAATCCAGGCAGCGACGGCGATGATCTTTCGCCGCTTAATTTTCTCGATCAAGGGGATCGCTAATATCTGAACAGGTTGGGTCAGAAAGGGCAGAGCAGCAAGGACTCCGATTTGGAAGTTATTGGCTCCCAGAGCAAGGGCAAAGGCTGCCAGAAATCCGCTGGTAACAATGCTCCAAAAGCCCAAGGTGGCCATGCCCTCAAAGGTCATCCACCTTAGTCCGGTATTAATGTCATCATCGGAGATGGTGGGCTTTGGGGTGAAAAGTTGCTTCAGGTATATCTTTCTTGCCATGCAAATATTGCCTATGTATGCCTATGTTCGGGATTTAAGTACAATACGAGAGATTTCCAGTGTACCGTTAGATAGAGTGAGATTAAACATCAAGATTTTTTCTTGCTTATTGTTCTTCCTGGAGATTGCGAGGTGAAACCATGGTGAACTTTTGAAAGAACGTAACATTTGGAATCTTGAGAAGATCCCCCTCTGTTGTACGAAGTTCTGTAAAGAAGATATTTATATCTCGTGCCTCGCCTGAAAGATTATCTGGTAAGATGGTGATTTTATCCCCTAATTGGAAAGGGCGCCATAAAAGAACAAGGAAAGTAGCCAATACATTGGATAGGAGGCTCCATCCTGCAAAAAAGGCTACCAGGGTGGCCAAGGCAATAGCGGACATGGTTATCCAGAGATTGGCGATTGCTATCCCAAAGACACTAAAAGCGATCATAATACAAATGATTATCACTCCCCATCTGACAATAAGTCTCATCATATGAATATGAGCAATAGGAATATGTCTCCTATTTCCATAGTTGGAGATGGCATGACAAATCAGTCGCTCTGCTACGAAACCGATGAGTATTGCTATCCCGATTATTATGGCTGCAATATGTAGCTGATCGGTGTCCATTAGGTCTGGTCCTTTTCCTTAGAATGTACTAATAATCCAATCAACCAAGTAACAGAATCTAGGTATATCAACAATTAGACCTCTAGTTCCTCTTTGATTGAATTTCTCGCAAATGAGAATTCCCTTGCACAATCATTCACTCACTATTTCTCTTTTGTAAATGGGGGGCTTGCTCTCATCTCGACTGAACCAAGGAAGGGCTTTGTCTGCCTATAGACATGATGTTTGCTCTCTTTTTAATTGCATGTAAGAAAGGACTATTCTATGCTATATAGATAATAGTATATAACTTTAATCCTTCCTATATATTACTCTTAGTGGCGCAAAGGGTTCAATTATAGGAGTGTTAGAAATATACCAACAGATGGTAAGACAGCAAGATATTGCATTATTCTAAACATATACTTTATATGGTACATGTTACTGTAAAACCATCTTGAATGTTTTATGATTCTTAATCATTTTCCCCTTTATTTTTATGACAATTATTTTTATTGATTGTTATCATAATGCCGATTGGAAAGTGTCGTTCTTTATGGGCACGGATATTAGTGCGGTTGTGGGTAAAACAGAGTGCTAGTCAATAGTCTTGATGCGATCTTTTCGAATTGGCAAAGCTAATAGGAGACTATACTCCGAGGAGCAGTTCGGTCCCGTTGTTCCAATCGTGTCCTTCAGGGATATCAAAGAACCGGTGGATTATGTGACTCAATCGGACTACGGGCAGCAATTAAGTATCTTTGGAAGTGATCCGAGTCTTATCTCTGATCTAATTGATCCTATGGTGAATCAGGTATGCCGTGTTAACGTAAACAGCCAATGTCAACGCGGCCCTGATACATTTCCCTTTACAGGTAGAAAGGATTCTGCCGAGGGCACATTATCTGTCTCGGATGCACTTAAGATCTTTAGTATTCGGACTCTTGTGGCAGCTAAAGAGACAGATGTAAACAGGCGAATTATAAAGTCCATTGTCACACAAAGGAATTCCCGGTTTCTCTCAACAGACTTTGTTATGTAGGTTATAGCCTAGCATTTGTTGTTGTCGATATTAGAATGGAACCAAGATTAAAATGTGCGTTGCCAATAATTACTTTCATATAGAAACGTTGGTTATTCTTTGTGGGCTATTGGCCATCCCTCCCCCCTTGTGTTATTTGGAGGAGCTGTTAGAAATAGAGCTGTCTTGATATTTAGGATCGTTTTTGCTTGTGAAAATTAGTAAGGAGGCTTGTTAGTTATGGTAGGCAATATTGGAGAAAAGATAAGACATACAATTACTGAGGCATCTAAAGATGTGAAGACTATGGCAACCAAGACAGTTGGCACTGTAGCAGACATAATAGAATCCGGACTCGAAGGAACTAGAGATGTACTAGTAAAAACAGAAAGGATGACCGCTGACATCATTTCTGGTGCTTTGAAGGCGGCGGAGCAGGTTCAAACCGATGCAACGAGTGCAGTGGTAAATGTAATGGACGGAGTTATCAAAGGGTCGGGACGACTGGGACACTCATTAGGGGATTCCATCAGAGGTAGTGCTCAGGGTATTATTAAAGGTGCCTCGGAAGCACAATGTGACACTTCAGTTGTGACTAGAAGTGCAATCGTCGGTGCAATAAAAGGCACTAGTGAAATAGCCATTTCTGCAGAGGATGCTGCTTCGGAGGCATCAACAGGGGCAATACATGCGATAAAGGAAGTGGGTGGTGATGTTGGACAGGCGGCCAAGGATACTATCAGTGGGGCTATAGGAGGTGTTGCTGCAACCAGCGTTGAGCTCAGTGGTGTCGTTAGCAAGGTCACAAAAGCAAACATACTAGCCGCACAGGAGATGGGTGAAGATGTTGGCAATGTAACCACCAGGAGCGTTGAGGCCGCTATTGAGCGTTCCAGAGACCTGGGAATTTCAGCAGAGCGGCTAGCAACAGCAGCTGCAACGGGAGCAATAGAGGCTGCCGACGAAATAGGTGATGAGGCTGGAGAGAAGGTAAGGAGAGCAGCTACCGGGACGATTAGCGGAATAAAGGTGGTGGCTGGAGAGCCCTTCAGGAAGTCTAAAGGAAAGTCCTAACCATTTCCATAATATTTAGGATTGATGATGGCTGTTAATGGTTATACGGGGCAAGAATCATGAATACATCGTTTACTAAGTGAAACGATTAGGTCTTTAGATCCCCTATGATTGAATTCACAGCCTGTTAAAACTCCCTTGCATATTATCTTGGGTAGACTGAAGCCCTCGCTTCAGTCTACCCAAAGACAGTTACTCGTAATCTGTCTTTTTAATTCATGGACGAGAAGACCCATTTGCAATGTATAGGTAATAACCCATATTAATACTTCTCAAAATATCACCTTTAGGGTGACCTAAGGCCTCAATCGTTTAAGTAATAATAACCAGGAATGGCAATAGATCAGAACGGTGTCTGTTTTTTCGGAGTGTGGAGTTGTAATTGTACTTAAACACAAATATCGTGAGATAGTACCGTTTTGTGTGCTGTGTGATTGTGTAGGGCAGCAACAACCCTAGGGTTGTTGCTGCCTTTTTTTAAAGGTATGGAGATACAATGAGCAAAGATTCTCTCAATAACGATAGATATCAGAAATTCATTGTAGGAAGTAAGGAAGTATGGAAAGTAGTATGGGAGGCTATACAGCAATTCATGCAGAAGGACGATATGCATATGGCAGCAGGTATAGCCTACTATGCTTTTCTATCGCTTTTCCCTCTAGCAATGCTGCTTCTAAGTATTGCAGGATTCTTTTTTGAAGCAGACGAGGCAACATCCTGGCTCATGGAACGTTTGGGATCCCAAATGCCACTTTCTGAGGAATTCTTGGACGAAGCTTTGCGGGGAATAATCACTGAGCGTGGTTACATAGGTATAGCTGGTTTTATTGGTCTTATTATTGGATCTATAGCACTTTTTGGTGCAATCATGCGTTCGATTAATAGGGCTTGGGGATTAGGTGGCAAGAACGCTGGGTCCTTTCTTAAACGGAAATTGTGGGAACTTGCTATGCTTGGAGCGGCTGTAGTTCTATTTTTGCTGTCTTTGACGGCCACAGGTGTAGTTGATTCGCTCGTACATAATTCTGGAAGCCATTTTATATTATCGCTGATACCATTTTTTTCTATGATTTGTGTATTTGCACTAATTTACAAGTTGCTTCCTGCCCTACAAGTAAAATGGCGTGATATCTGGCTTCCCGCAGTAGTGGCAGCCATTGGTTTTGAAGTGGCAAAACATGTCTTCGTATGGTATGTTGCAAACTTGGGCAATTACAGCGCAATGTATGGTTTCTTAGCCAGTGTTATTCTATTACTGTTGTGGGTTTACATCTCTGCTATTATTTTGCTGTTTGGGGCCGAGCTAGGACATGTCATTGCGGTAAAACGTGTATATCGTGATATCGATTAGTCAAGTTAATAACCTAATCCACTTTATTGAATAACTGTAGGTTCATCTAATCGTCTTCATCTTGCTTCTCTTCAGATTCCGAAGGACAAGGGATGTCTGGTTGTGATATCTCCTCGATGCTTTGTCTGGTCACACACCAGTTCCCATCAATCTTTACAGCCGGGAGTTTTTCTTCATTAACTAGCTTCTCCACAGTATTCTTTTTTGTCCCAAGTATGGTTGCGGCCTCGGATGTGGTGATATAGTCTTCACCTATCAAAACTTGGCCAAAAGTGGTTTCCACTTGTCTATGGATATTGCTTACGGATCGGTAGACCAGCAGCACAACTAATCCAAAGACTATGATTGGAATAATCGTCGCCAAGTCTCCTATGGAGATGAGCGCTGTAATGAAGGGGGTGAACCATAAAACCAAGAAGATAACGAGCATAACAGTGATACTGTCTCTCAAGACGCTTTGTAAAGTCTCCTGCCTCCACTTCTTTGCCGACTTTCTGCTGCGGATCATCGACCTTGTAACCTCATGCGCAAGCTTCCGGATGTTACCTCCAATGACTAGAAAGCAGGGTAGACAAAGTAACAAGACACTAGAACCGATTATAAATCCAATGAAATCCGTAGGAATGTTAATTATATTCGAAAGGGCCTCTGCTGATCTTAGAGCGAAAGTACCTGATGTAGCAAGAACTAGCATTATCAATAGATTCACCAGGATCACTCTGAAGGCACCTTGTACTTTACGGGCACTGTCACTATCACGGGAAAATGCCCCTCGAACTGTAGCCAGCCAATCGGTCAGAGAAGATTCATACTCTCTTATTAGCCTAGGGGACCTGCGTTCCAGGAAGTCGGCTAAGGAGTTGGCCGAACGGGATATATATGGAGTGGTGAAGGAGGTTATTGCAACCACTAAGGCAATTATGGGGTAAAGAGGGGCGCTTACTACAGCTTTATCAACACCAACCTTGGCTATGGCTAGGGAGAATTCCCCCATCTGGGGCATGCCGGTTCCTACTTGTAGTGAAGTTTTAC
>JAXHVC010000102.1:0-6575 GCA_034189315.1 Chloroflexota bacterium
TGAAGGGTGGACAAAGAAAACTATCCTCAATCTATCGAAGGGCCTACTGCGTAGTGGCAATCAGCATGAGAGACTGTTACTGGAATACGCCCTAACGGGTAGAAGAATCTTTCGTCTCATCAGCGATATCGAGTTCATTTGGCCCTATCCCAACCTTAATCAAAATTTCTTTGGATTGATATCAGCCATTCACTCAGTATTTGCATTACGAAAGACTATTCTCCGGCGAGTGAGGTGGATTTAAAATACTTCAGTATTTGGAGAAGGTGTATTTATTGGATGTTCTAGTCAAAGGGATTCACTTCATTTTGTCGAATTCTTAGTTGATTTCTACTAGAATTGAAGTTGGTCGTGAAGTCTATCAGAATGTGTCACAATCTCTGATTTACTGTTGTTGTGAGGAGTGGAAGGACGAAACAATCTCAGTGTGGGATGATGGGATTGCTGCGCTTCGCTCGCAATGGCGGAACAAGGAATGGACTTATGACAATATGTAGCAGGGTTATAACGCAGTCTGTATGCCGGGAATTCACAAAGGTGAATACTAACTCTATGTACCGCTGAAATTGGTTGCTTCTGCCTGCAAATCCCTGACGAAACACATTGGTCGCTATGGTGAACCGTCTCTCAGAATAGATCAAAAGGATTAGTAACTACATTGAGAACAGCATTTTAGTAGATGCTTAGCTTCAATTATATCTAGGCTCTGAGCTGCATATGACAAGACGTGAATATGGGATTTCGAATTAGTCTTTTACCTTGTGAAACATATGACACCAATAACCTATGGCTTGGAGTATCTGTAGATGGGGGGCTAAGATTTCTCTATTCCGTCTCCTACCGAATGGAGGGTTTGTGGTGTTTGAGAGGAAAGGTGAACGCTGCAGACCGAAATGTATTACCCAGAATTGTAGTCTGTATCATATAGGAGGTTCGGGGATTTCTGGACAAAGAATCTTACGATTATTACGGTTGGCTCTTGCAGGTCTGCTGATAGCGGTACTCATCCTGAGTTCTGCAGGTTGCTTGTCCGGCTCGTCAACACGTGAAGACAATGTACAGTTGGTGTACCAGGATTGGTGCACAGAGTGGTTCCCCTCTATGGCTCGGGAGATGTTGGATCAGTTTCAGCAGGAACACCCGAATGTTCGTGTCTTCTACACACCAGATCCTGCAGCCTTTAGAGAGAGGATGTTGACCGACTTCGAGGATGGAACGGCTCCTGATGTCTTTCAGGGTGCTTCAACCCACTTCCCCGTCTTTGCTCAGAAAGGATACTGCCTTGACCTTTGTTCCTATGTAGAGACTGACTTGGACCAGGAGATCATTGACGATTGGGACGAAGCTCAATATAACTTCTTCTTCACTGAGGATGGACGACAGTATGGCCTTCCAAAGTATCACGGAGCTTTAGCACTCTATTACAACAAAGACCTATTCGATCAGTACGGCGTAGACTATCCAGATGAGACCTGGGATTATGACGACTACTTAAATGCCATGAGGCTCCTCACTCACGATGGACTATGGGGGAGTATGGTTGACATAGCCTGGGATCGACTCCAAATACATATTAATAGCTGGGGTGGTCACTTTATTGATCCATATGATCCTACTCGATGCCTGATGGCTGAGCCGAAAGCACTCGCGGCCATCGAATGGCTCCGCGCTCGCATGTGGGATGACAAGGTGATGGCCACCAGTCTGGATGTGGGAAACGTCTCAACGAGACAGGCCTTTATCGATCAGAAAGTGGCCATGGTGGAAGATGGCTCCTGGGCCCTGAAAGATATCCTAGCTGACGCCGATTTTCGCATTGGCGTGGCGCCGTTTCCTGTGGGGCCGGTCCGCCGAGTGACGCTGGCCACCAACGATGGTTTTGGTATCTGGTCTGGAACCGAGCATCCTGAAGCTGCTTGGGAGCTAGTCAAGTTCCTCATCAGCAAGGATTATGGTCGGGCTATGGCTCGTGCACACTTCCTTCAGCCGGCCAGGGCTTCTTTGGTTGATGAGTGGGTGGAGTTCATCCAAGAGGAGTTCCCTGAAGAATCTGAGGGGGTGGATATCGCTGTATTCGCCGATGGCCATATTAAGGGGTACTCTGTGACCACGGAGATCTGTGCCAACATGGATGCTGCGAAACAACTCGCCAGCGCTGCTTGGGAAGATATCTTCACTTGGGGAACAGTGCCTGCTAGTAAACTCGGTGACAAGATAGAAGAGCTAGCCCGGCAAATTGAGGAAGCGCAATAGTGGTGGGAAGTTGTCTTACTCACAAGAGCGTCGTGCTGGTAGTATTACTACTATTGGCCCTACTCACAGGTACGTGTGGCAAAGACGAGCCCACAAAGGAAGGTGGGGAGGAACGAATTATAATTGTTGGCCTCTCCGATGCACCCACTTCGGAGAAAGGGGGGGCATTAGATCCTGGCGACCACCGCAATCGTTCTTCTGAGACTGTGATTCGTAACATGTTCGATGGCTTGGTTACAAGAGATACTCTCAGCGGTGTTCATATGGAGCTGGCTGAGCATATAAACTGGCTGGACAATCAGACTTTGGAGATCAATCTGCGTCAAGGTGTACTCTTCCATGATGGAGTGGAAATGACAGCCGATGATGTAGTGTTCACCTTCAATCGTATTATCCAGGAGAACGCAATCGAATACCCTGTGCCCCATACCTCTCCGCGCAAGTCACTCATTGCACCTCTTGAGTCAATAGAGAGCATTGACAACTATACTGTACTGATGCATTTTGGTGATCCTTGGCCTCCGGCCATGCAGCTACTTGTCCACCAGCAGATCATCCCTAAGCATTATTTGGAGGAGGTTGGGACAAAAGGATTCACCGAGCATCCCATCGGCACTGGACCATTCAAATTTGTTTCTGCAGATTCGGACATGAGCGAGACTGTCTTGGAGCGATTCGATGACTACTATGGGGGAGCCCCTGACTTGGCTCCTGTGGGACCAGCTAGTGTGGATCGAGTTATCTTTCGTGTGATACCGGACGCTCTTACCCGGGTTGCAGCTTTGCGTGTTGGTGAGGTGGATATCATTCAATCGGTGCCTCTAGATCTGGCTAAAGTCTTGGAGCAAGATCCAAACGTCCAAGTGCGTGCGGCCCCGGGAACCCTACCAAAGTGGATGGAGATGGATGTCAGCCAACCGCCCTTGGATGATGTGAGGGTTCGTCAGTCGCTCAACTATGCAGTGGATAAACAGCACATCATCGACGAGATATATGGCGGCCGAGCTGTGGCTTTGCCAGGTCCTTTGTCCCCTTTCAACAACTTCGTCAACCAGAAACTGGAGCCCTATCCATATGATCCAGCGAGGGCTCTCAGTATTCTGGAGCAAGCTGGCTGGACGGATTCAGAGGGCGATGGAATTCTTGACATGGATGGGGAGGCTTTTAAGCTTACCATAGATACAGTAGCAGACTGGCGTCTGCTTGCCGAGGAAATAGCAGAGCAGTATGAGACCATTGGGATCGACACTGATGTTCGCACCTGGGATCTGGACATAATCAGGGCCCAAATGCTGGCTGGTGAGCGCATGGCATTTCTGGAAGATTGGGGAGATTCTACGTTTGATCCAGTGGGGCACTTCGAGGCCAAATGGCATACTCGTATATCTGATGGGCTATATGGTCGTGGTAACTTCTCCGGCTATGACAATGAGAGAGTCAATAAGCTTATTCGTGATGGGGAGATAACCGCAGACATGGCCGAGCGACAGACTATATATGATGAAGCTCAGGAGATAGTCTATAGAGAGGCTCCTGCAGTGTTCTTGATCCTACCAGAAGAAATCGAGGCGGCATCAGTACTCCTTAGGAACTGGGAGCCAGCTTCGGATGGACGCATCAATCTGCATGACGTTGGTGTGGAGCTATAGCTAAGGATGAGAATACCCCTGCCATTTGGAATCCGACGGGGAAGTCTACGGACCAGAGTCATGGCCTGGTCATTTGTTCCCACAATGATTATCTTGGTCATAGTGGCGGTGGTCATATTCTACGCTTATCAGGATGTGACGATGGAATTGGTTATTGAACGAAACCAGGACCTTACTCGTTTAGCAGCTGGCCAGTTAGAGGCAGCGTTGAATGAATACGTAGAGCTTCTCGAAGTCGAAGCGCGTACTCCAGATATTCGGAGTGATGAAGAAGACGTTCAGAGGGATGCTCTTAAGGGTGCTAGCAATCGTTTGGCTGTATTTGATGCTGGTACTATGATCCTTGATACCTATGGGACAGTCGTAGCCGCCGAACCTGAACGACCGCAAATCATTGGACAAGACTGGTCGGATCGAGCCTACTATCGTCAGGTTCTTAGGCTCCAGATCGAGGGCTCATCAGAACCTGCATTTTCAAATATTGTGAGCGATGGACAGGGAAGCTCCGATGTCTTATGTGTCGTTGTACCGATCTCTAGTGAGGATGCGGAATTCTATGGATGTATTATTGGCATGTTCTATGTAGGGCCAACATCTCTCAATGTATTGTACGGGGACATGGTGAAGTTACATATTGAGGAGAGTGGTGATGCGTACTTGGTTGATGGAGCTGGCCAGGTGATTTATCACTCCAACATCGATCATATCGGAGAAGATTTTTCAGGGTATGAAGTAGTGGAATATGTATTGCAAGGTGAAACTGCTGCCGTACGTACAGAGGACATTGATGGTCATAGAGTTATTGCCGGCTATTCACCAATTCCCAGCACGTCTTGGGGGCTGGTGACTGAGGAGAGCTGGGGGCGCGTGATGGGACCTAGTAGTGGGTACAGGGGCTTACTACTTGGATTGCTGGCATTAGGGGTTATCGTACCAACAATCATTGTGTACTTCGGGCTGAGACGAATCACTAGACCTATAGCAGAAGTCACCGACGCTGCTCGGGAGATAGCCAGTGGCCACTTCAGTCACAGAATTGCTGTCTCTACCGGCGACGAGCTTGAAGATCTGGCTGATCAGTTCAATATCATGGCGGGCACCTTACAGGAATCTTATTCAAACCTGGAGCACAAGGTGAAGGAACGTACTGCTTTAGAGCGAAGGCGAGCGGATCAGTTGAGAGCCGTGAATGAAGTTGGTCGGAGGATTAGTTCTATTCTGGATCTGGACGAGTTGCTTCCCTATGTGGCTCGCTCTCTCCAGGAAACCTTCAGGTATCACAATGTAGGTATCATCTTAGTGGAGCCGGAGTCAGGTGCACTGATACTTAAGGCCAGTGCTGGCTTCTTTGAAGGTGGGCCAGATATCGGCTCTACAGCTGTGGACGTTGAGGGAATCGCGAGTTGGGTTGCTTGGCATGGTGAGCCTCTCTTAATAAACGACGTGTGCCAGCATCCCAAGTACTCTCAAATCGAAGGTACGGGAGCAACACAGTCGGAGCTGGCCGTTCCGATTAAGATAGGAGAGGATACTGTAGGAGTCCTGGATCTTGAGGAGGCTCGAATAAATGCCTTCGACGAGTTGGATGTGTTCACTGCTCAGACCTTGTCTGACCAGCTTGCCGTAGCCATCAAGAATGCCCGACTATATGAGCAAGCTCAAGAATTGGCGACGGTGGAGGAACGTCAGCGCCTGGCCAGGGAACTACACGATGCTGTGACTCAAACCCTCTTTTCCGCCAGTCTAATTGCTGAAGTGATACCTCGCTTAATGGAGAAAAAACCTGAAGAGGGACAACGTCGTTTGGAGGAGCTCCGCCAACTAACGCGGGGAGCTCTGGCCGAAATGCGCATGCTGCTATTGGAACTACGTCCAGCGGCCTTGACAGAGGTGGGCTTGGAAGACTTGCTGCGTCACCTAACAGACGCTATCACTGGGCGGTCTACCGGATTGATAGCCACATTGACGGTTGAAGGGGAGGGTAAGCTTCCATCTGATGTTCAAACAACCATGTATAGAATAGCGCAAGAATCTTTGAACAATGTCTCAAAGCACTCTGAGGCAACTGAAGTAGTGGTAATCCTCCTCATCCAACCTGAGTCGGTGGAGCTGAACATTCGTGATAATGGATCTGGTTTTGATCCGAATGATGTCTCTGCGGGACACCTTGGATTGGGAATAATGCACGAACGTGCTAAGGATGTTGGTGCAGCTTTGGAAGTTAAAAGCAAAGTGGGGCAAGGAACAGAGGTGAGGGTGCGATGGGGTGTTTGAGTATCAGATGTAAATCGGTCACATACATTCTCATAGGGATTTGTATAGTTGGGATGCTGGTCGTATCACCTCTGTTGTTAGGTATGGCCTGTTTACTTGATAGAGATGAAGAAGATGAGAAGGTGAGCCTTGCGTGGGTATCACGTTATGATGGGGAAGGATTGAGTTGGGAGTATGCCACTGCAATAGCTGTGGATCAATCCGGTAATGTATATGTAACAGGATACAGCGGCAGTGAGATGACAGATTGGGACTACTGCACTGTTAAGTACAATAAAGATGGCCAACAACTATGGCAACGTAAGTATGGTGGGGTGGATGGGAAAGATGATTGTGCTCATGATATAGAAGTGGACTCGTTAGGAAATGTCTATGTGACAGGATATAGTCAGTGTGAAG
>JAXHVC010000103.1:0-4454 GCA_034189315.1 Chloroflexota bacterium
AATTCCTGTCTTCATTTTCATAGAGTGCAAACATGCCACTTTCGATGCATAACCTACCTATTTTGACAGTGTCCTTGGTAGAGAATCCCCACCCTGGGGGACAGGGTGCAAGGATGTGGAGGTATCGTAATACACCTTTTTTGTCTATGGCCTTTCTCACCTTGTCGTATAAGTCTGCTGGATAGGAGGCACAAGCGGTGGCAATATAGGGCACATTATGAGATTCCATTATCTGTGGAATGTCTTTGGCGTGCTGCTGTTTGTTAAGTATTGGTGTAGTGGCGGTTGTAGCCCCTAGCGGAGTAGAGCCAGATCTCTGATTCCCAGTATTCATATAGGCTTCGTTGTCATAGCAGACATAGATCATATCAGTGCCACGTTCTGCCACACCGCTCAATCCCTGGATGCCTATGTCATAAGTTCCTCCGTCTCCTGCGAAAGCTACCACTGTAACATCTTTCTTTCCTAGAGCTTTCAACCCTGCCGCAACTCCACAAGCGGAGGCTGCTGTACTGGGAAATGCGACATTGATACATGGTATATTGACGGAGCTACTCGGATACATTCCTTGTAAGACAGTAAGACAGCTAGCTGGGACCGCAAATATGGCATTACCATCGAGGGCCTTGAGGATGTAACGATATGCAATGGCGAGTCCACACCCTGCGCATGCTCGATTGCCGGGTAACATGTATTCCTTTTCGGGTAGATCTAAAACATTGGTTTCCATGTATCCTCAAATCTGGCAGTTAATCCACCCGGTGGTCTTTATTGATTCACCGGATTTAAGCCACTCAATACTGGAATACGTAGCTTCGACAAGTTCTCTTGCTTTAATATCCCTGCCACCAAGGCCTGCTACATAACCATGAACCATTGGCCTCATTTCGCTGAAATATAGGGCGGATTTTAGATCGCTGCAGATAGGCCCCTCATTTCCGTAGCTCAAGCTCTTATCGAATACAATGACCAACTTTGTTTTGGATGTAGCTTCCATAAGGGCTTCTTTGGGGAATGGCCTATAGGAACGAATACCGATAACTCCGGCCTTTACACCCTGAGTCCGTAGTTCATCAGCAGCGACTGTGGCCTGGGTGGCAATGCTTCCAGCAGCTAATAAGGCTACGTCGGCGTCATCCAATTCGTAGTTCCAAATGAGATCCCCCCTATTCCTTCCAAAGACAGATGTGAACTCACGGTTTGTGTCACTAATAATCTGCATCGTGTCATGTAATGCTTCTTCTAGCATGTATCGAAACTCAAGGTAGCCATGACATAGTACTCCAGACGAATTTACTCTGGGATCTGCTAGTGTCACTTGATTCAGATTTCGTGGATTGTCGGGATTAAGAATTGTATGTGGGGTATAAGAAGGTAGAAATCTATCCACATCATCTTGAGTGGGAACATCTACCGGCATTACCGTGTGCGATAGAATGTAGCCATCATAGCAAACCATCACAGGAACATAGGCTGTTTCTGCAATTTTATATGCTTGGATAACAAGATCAAGGATTTCTTGGTTATCACGGGCAAAGAGCTGTACCCATCCAGCATCCCTTTGGGACATAGAATCCTGTTGGTCATTGAGTACATTCCATGGGGCTGCCATGGCGCGATTGACACAACACATGACTAGCGGGAGTCTAGCCCCGGCAGCCCAGTGGATCTGCTCGCACATATATGCCAATCCATTAGCGCTGGTAGCAGTGAAGGCCCTAGCTCCTACACTCGATGCTCCAATACAGACAGAAAGTGCGCTATGCTCGCTCTCTACGGCCACATATTGAGCATCCAGCTCTCCTTTTTCTACATATTGAGAGAGATTTTCTGTAACGGGTGACTGAGGTGTTATGGGATAGGCTGCGATGACCTGTACTCGGGATAGTCTTGCCCCAATTGCGGCTGCCTCATTACCCGTAATGATCAAGGTCCTTGAATTATCATCACCCACAGCTGAAACCTCCGGTCAACTCTCCTGAGTGGCATGCTCCGGGGCCATCACAATCGCGCCAGCCGGGCATTCCTCAGCACATATTCCACAACCTTTACAATATGTCAAATCAATCTCGATAGGAATAGAACGTTTGACTACAACCTCTGGGCAGTACAACCAACACATGAAACAAGCAGGCTTGCCTTTCTTGGCTGGGATGCATTTCATGTGATTGATAACTGGTCGAAGTTGTCGCCATTCCCCTGTCTTACCTGCCTCTCCTACTGTAGGTGAGGCCATGGCTGAAATGTGTCCACAATCCCTAGTTCCCATTTCCCCTCCTTAGTAGGTGTGTCAACTCAAATGTCAACGACGCTGCTTCGTAATTCTTCTGGGCGGCTTGAGCAGAGAATTTTCGCATAAACGTGTTCTTGATAGATTCTAGAGAAATCATTTCTGTAGTACGTGCAAAAGCTCCCAACATGGCAGTGTTGACCATGGCAAAACCAGATACAACCAATCCCACCTTTTGAGCGGCAAAAGTGGCATCTGCGGTGGCAATCGAGAAATCTCCAGAGATTCCAAGTTGATCAGGATTCTCTGATGTATTCACAATAAGCCACCCACCTGGTTTCAATCCCTGTGTGGCATTAGCTGTTGCCAATAAGGTGCTGTCAAGCACTATCACAATGTCTGGAACTTCTATCTGGGAAAAGATTCGCACTGGTTTAAGGGACAGTCTGGTAGATGCAGTTATGGGGGCTCCTCTTCGTTCAGCTCCAAACGTAGGGGATGCGGTAACACCAAGGAAGCTTTCATTATAAGCAGTATCTGCCAATAGTTGAGCTGAGGTAATGGCTCCCTGACCTCCGCGACCATGCCATCGTATTTCACATATTCTGCTATCATGTAACACATTCACATTCATATCATAACGTCCACGATGACCAAATTAATTGTTAAGAGAATATATTTGTCAGCTGTACCAGCATTAATAATAAACGAATGCAAAGACAAAAGCCAATCTTGTGTTGTACCTAAAATATGTTAACTATCTCCTAATAATGCTTGGTTATAATTGCAACTTGTATTCTTTGATCCGATATCTTCTATGGTTTATTCTTGATGGTATTGTTGATATGTTAGTAGAGAAAGGCTTCGATGAACCTGGAACACAGGGATATGGATTCCCTTTTAGACTATGATGAGCTTGGTTTAAGCGATGTGATTACCTTCTGTTTGTTATGCCTACATTATGCTTCTGTCAGTAAATTGTAACTATACAGTTCTTGGCAAAACCTGTAGTACATGATATTCTGTCGACAATAGGTTATCTTTAGGATTAGTAGATTGTGAGGTGGCTGTTGTTATGAAGCAGTCTCAAGTATCACCACCTCGATTAATATCGTGGGAAGTGACACAAGCATGCAACCTGCGTTGTGCGCACTGCAGGGCTTCAGCTGACGATGACATTGATCCTTTAGCATTTGATACAGAAAAAGCGATAGATGTGATCGATCAGATATCAGAGGTGGGTACACCATTGTTAATTCTTACCGGTGGTGAGCCTCTGATGCGTCAGGATATTTTTGATTTGGCTGATTATGCATCTGAAAAAGGTTTGCCATTAGCGATGGGTACAAATGGAACGCTTATAACACCCGATATTGCAAAGAGAATGAAAGAGGTTCCCTTTTCTCGATTGAGCATAAGCATAGATTTTCCCAATGCGGAGTTGCAAGACAGATTTCGTGGGGTGGAGGGAGCATTTGACGCCGCAATAAATGGTATTAGAAATGCTCGACATGCCGGCATAGATGTTCAGATAAACTGCACGATTACCAAAATGAATATTCCCTACTTGGATGATATTATCAAGCTCTCCATTAAGGAAGGAGCGATGGCGTTCCATCCCTTTTTACTAGTCCCTACAGGGAGAGGGAAAGAGCTTAAAGACGTAAAACCATCTGCCACTGAATGTGAGCGTGTTTTTCGTTGGATGCATAAGAGGAGCGCAGAGTTGGGGAATAAGATAATGTTCAAGCCAACATGTGCTCCTTTCTACCAAAGGATCATCCTTCAATCCATCAGAAAATGCCCTCCCATGCAAAGCGATGCAGATATAGAGTGTTCCGGTTTCTTGCGACAAGGATGTCTTGCAGGTACTGCTTTCTGTTTCATTTCACATACAGGTCAAGTACAGGGGTGTGGCTACCTTGATCTGGAGGCTGGTAATGTTAACAAGCAAAGGTTTATCAACATATGGCAATCCTCATATCTGTTTACCCATATACGCAATTTAGCTGAGTTAAAGGGCAAGTGCGGTGTTTGCAAATATAGAAACCTCTGTGGTGGATGTCGGGCTCGGGCATATGAGACGACGGGTGATTATCTCGAATCGGAACCACTTTGTATCTATCGGCCACCTATGACGAGAAACTAACCAAGAACCGGTGGGATGATAAAGTATCCCTCATTGGTGGAGAAGTACATTCTTTGAGGGTAGCTTATTGTATTG
>JAXHVC010000104.1:0-3943 GCA_034189315.1 Chloroflexota bacterium
CATAATCGTCTTATAGGTTTAGACCTAATGTGACTTGGATTAGCTTGCATGACTTGATAGACATCATTAGTTTTATGATTCTTTGTCTAGCCAGTTGTCTATTCATGTGTTAACTTGTACCAGTATAGCATTCAGTATTCCAAGATAGTGTCTCTGATATTGGATCAATCGATTGGGTGGAATGATGCAGTGCAACATGGTAATTCCTATTAGACATTCTGTTTGAAGGGGATCGATTTGAATAGAAGAGCTTCTCGTTCGATGCAGAACTGCAAAGCTACGTTGCCGGATCGAATGGATATAGCCAGGAATTGGCTCCCGAGGTATACTGGCATGCCCTTGAATGAATTTGGCGATTATATCCTGTTGACGAACTTCCGATACTATGTATCTAAGTTTGTCGAAAGGTTTGGATGTGAACTCCATGGTGAAGACAGGCCGATGCAGGCAACTACAAATAATGATGGAGTGACTATTATAAATTGTGGCATGGGATCAGCAAATGCGGCCACCATAATGGACCTTCTTAGTGCATGTGAACCTAAAGGTGTTCTTTTCTTGGGTAAATGTGGTGGTCTCAAGCACTGGTCTGAAATTGGGCACTTCATATTGCCCATTGCTGCTATCCGTGGAGAGGGTACTAGCAATGACTATTATCCTCCCGAGGTACCTGCGTTACCATCATTTAAGCTGCATAAGTTTGTCTCTCAGAAGATAGTAGACTATGGGTATGAATATCGTACAGGAGTAGTATATACAACCAACCGTAGAGTTTGGGAACATGACCAGCGGTTTCTTGATCACCTCAAGGAGATGAGTTGCATTGCAATAGATATGGAAACAGCGACCATTTTCATTGTGGGGCATCATAATAAGATACCTCGTGGTGCGTTACTTCTTGTATCCGATGTACCCTTAGAAGCAGAGGGGATTAAGACAGAGGAATCTGACCAACTTGTTACTATGCAATGGGCCGAGACGCATCTTCAACTTGGAATTGAGGCTATGACAGAGATAGGTGAGAAGGGTGAGGAGATCAAACATTTCGTTTATTAGATGTTTTGCAGTGGATAGTAGGGAAAGGTAGGTCGTCGGGGATATGGTTCACCTGATAGAATTATATCCAGTGAAAAGAACTTGAGCTGCATATGGTAGTAGGCAGGGGATATGTGAATGTCTGAAAAAAGAATACCATTAACCAAACAGCAGATCGAGCAAATCACCCAGAAATACCCTACTCCATTTCATATCTATGATGAGAGGGCAATTCGAGAGAATGCTCGTGCTTTGCAGCTGGCATTTCGCTGGAACAAGGGATTCAGGGAATACTTCGCGGTTAAAGCAACACCAAATCCATATTTAGTAAAGATACTTGAATCTGAAGGCTTTGGAGTTGACTGCAGTTCGTTACCAGAATTGGTACTTGCCGAAAGGATTGGCTTAAGCGGGGATAGAATCATGTTTACTTCGAATAATACCCCCGCTGAGGAGTTCTATAAAGCAAAGGAATTAGGAGCCATAATCAACCTCGATGATATCACTCACCTTACCTTTCTTGAGAAATGCGATGGATTGCCCGATACACTTTGTCTTCGGTACAATCCAGGGCCTCTCAAGAAGGGTAATCTGATCATTGGACATCCAGAAGAAGCCAAATATGGATTCACGGAAGCACAGCTACTTGAGGGCTATCGTATAGCTCGGGATAAAGGGGTAAAAAGATTTGGTCTTCATACTATGGTTGCCTCCAATGAGCTTTGTATGTCTTATTTCATAGACACCGCGGACATTATGTTCAATGTTGCAGTGGAGGTCTATCGCCAATTGGGAGTACGATTATCCTTCATAAATCTCGGTGGGGGTATAGGCATACCATATACTCTAGAACAAAATGCAGTTGATCTGGTCGGTTTAGCAGAAGGGATACAGGTAAAATACAATACTATTCTCAAGGGTTCAGGATTAGCTCCGATTGATATATATCTAGAGTGCGGGAGGTTGATAACAGGACCGTATGGTTATCTAGTATCGCGTGTGCGACATATCAAGAAAACATACAAGAACTTTGCTGGTATTGATGCTTGCATGGCAAACCTAATGCGCCCTGCTATGTATGGTGCTTATCATCATATTACCGTGCTTGACAAGGAGGACTCTGAGAGAAGTATTGTCTACGATGTGACAGGATCGCTATGTGAAAACAACGATAAAATGGCAATAGACCGATGTCTTCCAGAACTTCAGGTTGGAGACTTGATAGTCATTCATGATACAGGCGCACATGGACATGCCATGGGCTTTAACTACAATGGCAAACTTCGCTCGACAGAGCTTCTGCTCCGAGAAAATGGCGAGGTTGAAGTGATTCGAAGGGCGGAGACTATTGATGACTACTTTGCTACTCTAGATTTTAATAAACTAGCAAACTTCTCTGTTTGACTGGAAGATCAAGAATGATATGACATGTCATTAGCAGCAATATACACCAGGCGCTGTTTAATACAATACGATATATGCCTTTTATGAAAACATTACATGGTGTAATAACGTAGCTATCTCAGTTTATTGACAGATGGGTAAGGGGCAAGATTTGAACAATACTAGAGGACGCATCGCAAGAATATTTGCAATAGGAGCGTTACACTCCTTTGTATTCTTATACCTGATACCTTTTGGGGTCAATCCTCGGTTCGAAGGTACCCAAGCAAGAGTGATCGTTGCATTAATTGCTTTATTCACGTTGGCCATCACATTGCTTATAGTGTTCAGCACAAAAAGGATCACCAAAAGCAACTAATATTCCAGTAGATGCCTGTTTTTCCTCTGGGTTGTTTTATCCTTTGTATTGACTGCTTTATTAGGACCTCTTGTCGAATGTTAGTCCTTTGCTTCTTGCCTTAAGACAACTTCACGATGGTGGGTTTGCTTTTATACACCATCGAGCTTTACTCAGGGGAACTAACCACAAATAATGAGGCTCACTCTGAGTTGTCTGAGCTTTGTTGCTGAGTTACACTGAACTTCTGCAGAATTCCTGTATGGCTAGCTATGTGGAAGTTGTGTGTTGTTCCGGTATGAAACGAATCGAAATTGTTAATAGATACAAGGGGTTATCATTCAGTATATTGTTGATTCCCTATTAATCCCCATTCGCTAGTAGGCCAGTAGCTGAAGCATGCCTTTCCCATAATATCGTTTCGCGAGATGACATCCCACGTAGAGACAGACCGGTTATCGCCGATAACAAAGTACCTGTCATTGGGTAGTGTCTTTGGTGGTATTGTAATAGAATTGCCCAGCAGATAGTCTTCTTTGACTCTTTTCTTATTCACGTATAGCTCACCATTCCTAAGTTCTATCGTCTCTCCAGGTAGACCTACTATTCTGTGTATGATGGGGCTATCGATGCGTTTCGTGTTAAAAACAACCACATCACCTCTCTCTGGTTCGTTAAACAAATAGGCTACTTTAACTACAACGACATGCTGGCCATTTTGTAGGTTAGGTACCATACTTCGACCATATACTACAGTTGTTCGTATTACGCTGTTGATCAGTAAAAACAGTGCTGCAGTTAGAAGAACGGAAATCAGAATGTTTCGGATCGTTGCTTTCATCCCCACCCCTCAGACAATTATATACAAGTAAACTAGGAATATTATATCAATTCTGACTGAAATACATCTATATGTAACGATAGAAATGGATAATAATACTAATATATGGTCCGTTAGTTATATCGTAACTTTAATAAATACAAGTATCCAATATCTGAATAATTCATAGTAATAAACAATAAACTGAAGCAAATAAAAATAAATACCTGTATCGGTCAACAAATATTGAACACCTGATAAGCACTAATTACACAGGAACGGGGACAAGGCTTGCCTGTTCCTGTCTAACCTGAGTGGGCGTTTTATGTCCATGGCGTCCAATAAGC
>JAXHVC010000105.1:0-11675 GCA_034189315.1 Chloroflexota bacterium
GTAGCAAACTTATTCTGAAACTCGATGAGATTTATCGATTCCTGCTTCATCCCCTTCACTCCCTTTGTAGTGCATTCCCTACATTCTATTGTTTCTCGGAGCTAAGGGCCTAATCGTTTAATATATTTGGGTAGTTTATGAGTAGACTTTAGTCGTGACGTGTATCATCATCCTAGATAATCGTATTACTTATCTGGCCACTCATCTGATTTAATGGTCTCCCCTTGTTTTTATACGAATGCTTACACAGTATACCTATATTGTCACCATAGCATGATAATATTCCTATCAAGCTCGTGTTTACATAGATTGAGGCTATAGAGAGATTATGAATCTAAAGCAGAACATCTCACGTCGCACTTCGTTTATAGTGATAGGGACAGCTGTCATACTTATCATGATGTTTGCTGTTCCGAATATTACATCGACTCATCCACCTGGGTGAGGTCCCCTCAGCAACGAGGACTCGTGGAAGTCTGATAAGAGCATCCTAAGCGCTGTCTGTGAAACCTATTACTGTTTATATGGTTGTTATCCAACTCAGGATGGTGAGTGTGGAACTGGTCCCACTGATCCAACAGGGTACATTGTTGTAACTGGATGCGTTGGCAATCAAACTGAAGCAATTGCCCCATGGATAGTCACTCATTATATTTCCGAAGATGCTCCTAAGGGAGCCCGTGAGATCCGCCTTGATAGTACGGAAGGTTTCATCAGAGGGCAAAGGATTGTAGTTGGTTCCTGCGATCCGGTCTTCGTCAATGATGTTTACGGGTCGTATCTGTATCTGAGTAACGGGCTCTCTGAAGACGTATTTGGTGGACCTCAAGCTGACATGGTTACTACACAAACCACAGGTCTGATGGATGATGGTTTGCTCCATGAAGCTCTTAAATCCATGAGTGAGCTAAACATATCAGGAGGTACAGGTCACTACGTCTGGTATATAGATTCCATCGGTGAGGTACATTCCTGGTATGACCTTAACGGCGATGGTGTTGCAGCTGAAGAAGAAAAAGACTTTGTTTCTGATGTCTATCCGTAGCATAAGATAGGTGTATGAAGTTTAAGGGATTGGTAATTAACATAATAATTTCCTACATAGTAGTCCTGGTTATCCTCAGTGGGAGTACTTGCTATGTGTTCCGTGGTATGAGTGATGTTACGGTTCTAAAAGGACCGGTTCTTGAAGCCTGAGTTGCGAACTATGATGCCCCGGAGGGCGAATGGGATGAAGCTAAGGCCTTGGTAGTTGATGCAGATGGGAACGTTTATGTTATAGGTCAGAGCCAGGGAAACATTGTTACCATTAAGTATGATACATATAGAAACCAGCTTTGGATTCGTTATCACGATGAACCCTATGCATGTTGGGTTGTGGGTGGGGTGTTCATTGGTATGGATGACTCTAACAATGTCTATGTAATAGGAGACTGTACCTCCAAAATGGGTGACTATGATTGTGTTACCATCAAGTATGATAATGATGGCAACAAGCTATGGGTTAGGCACTATGATGGCCCTGCTTCGAGCCATGACTCTGCACGGTCCCTGGCTGTTGACAGCGCAGGTAATGTATATGTCACTGGGGGTAGTGACGATGGTGATGGTCTGTCCAACTACGCTACGGTAAGGTGTGATGCATATGGGTATGAGATCTGGGTGTCTCGATATGAAGGACTGACGGGGACAGACTGCTATCCCCGGGAAATTGCAGTGGACGGCTTCGGTAATGTGTATGTCACGGGATGGATGTGGCTATATAGTGATAAGGCAGGATGGGATACGGTGGCTTACGATATGGATGGCAACGAACTCTGGGCTGCTCACTACGGCAATGAGTCTGTCAATGACATGGCTTTATGAAGATGAATCGGGTACGTGTATCTATGTTACAGGCGGTGGTACCACCGTGAAATACGATGGCAATGGGAACGAAGTATGGTGCAATCCGGTAAGTGGTTATGCTTTGGCCGTGGATACGCAGGGTAACGCGTATATAACGGGCATAAAGCAATCCGATAAGCTTGGTGGCAATCACCCAGGAATAGTGAAGTACGATAGTCATGGTAATGAATTATGGACGGTTATCTATGACAACTGTGATACGGTTATAGATATTGTTGTAGATGCAAGTGGTAACGTTTGTGTGACTGGCCATGATGATCATTTCTTAGATAGGCGGGATTACGTCACAATAATGCACAAATCAGATGGAGATATACTCTGGGAAGCCCGCTACAATGGTATCGGATATTCTTATGCTGGCCCCAATGCCATTGCAATGGATGACTCTGGCAATGTATATGTCACTGGTATTGGTGAGGAAGATTTCCTCACCATCAAGTATACCCAGTAAGCCAGTCGTACAGGTTGGGTTGGGCGTAAATCAAATCCACGACCGGCATGGTCATTAATTACGGTTTTTTTTCCTGACATGCTAGTATCCTGGATTTGAAGAGTGGGATACTTGATACTGTTTGATGGAAGCCCACTATGATTTGGAAGTGGGAGGACCTGTTGATCTTATTAGTCAAGTCACGTCACTACCAGTTTGGTTTCCATTTGCTACTATATTGAACAGGAATCCGGTGGTTATAAATGCTACTGTATCCTAATATAAGGAATCTGCTAGAGGTACCATCTGTCATGGAGGCAACTTTCCATATACTGATGGTGACTAAAGCCTTCTCATTCGCTTGAATGATTCAGTCATAACCCTTTCTTTGGATATTACATCACTGGTTAGAAATCCGTGTTCTACCTTTTCCTGCATCTCGTCTATAAAGCGACGATATCCAATCTCTTGTATTCGTTTCAGATTATCGATGTTCCAATGAGAGTACCTCTTTGTTATCAGGTCCAACCATTCGTGTGTGTTATTTGGTTGGTTTTCGACATCACATCGATTCTCATTGCAGGGCATCTTGTCACATTCTGCACAGGTCAAGAATCCTTGAGCTTGGGCGCAGGCTCTTATTGAACATACAGGATTGCCTCCACCGGCACAACATCCGGGACACTTCTCTCCTTGACTCCATTTGTCTAAAATATCGAGGAAATCCTGCACCTTTTGTTGTTCTATACCCATGACCATGGGGCCAACATCTGCGAAGTTGAAACCATTCATAATCCGGTACAGTTCCCTCGCGTGTTCCCTGCTACGCCCCAGAAATATATCGCATGCACCACAATAGATACCACATGGTGCAATGAAACAGTGTTCCTCTTTGGTTACCATCTTTAGGTCGAATCTATCTTCATTCTCCATGATAGCATCCTCCTATATGCTCGATGATGTTTACGATATCCGAATTCAACTCGGATCTTAGCATCTTAACAGCAGTTCGTCATATGAGATGTCTTTTCTGTTCAGCAACTGTCGGAGTATTTGTATTTGCAGTATTGGAACCGAAAGGACGTTCTCATCCTCACACTATATGTTTCAAAGATAGTAATCCGCGATTACCATCTTTCTGCAATGCAACTTGTAGAGTATTAGCAAAGGAACCTCTGAATAAGGCAAGAATATCATCATTTGCCGGAGCGGCTCATCTCGGAAATTAGTACCTGATCAGAGGTTCCCAAAATATACCATGTCATGGCCGTAAGTGATATATATTGAGGAAAGGTCTGAGGTAAAACCATTGAGTAAAATGATTATTACCATAGCCCTGAAAAACATTGTTTGTCTGGCAAATCCTGCCTGTCATTGCGAACACGGATCACCGTGCTCGCAATGATGCACTGGGTGAACGGTCACACGTAGGGAATATACTACAAATGGAGTGAAGAAGATGGAGCAATAGTCGAAAAAAACATCGGATTCCAGAATAAGTTCCATATGGAAGAGACTCTTTCGGAGCTAAAGGACGAATCGTTATCTACAATTGCCAAACCGAAGGATATGAGTAGGGGGACTTTGTTTTACCTATCTATAAAGAGATCAAAGTCTCTCCTACACGCATTTGGAGCTTGGTGAAAAAGTATGGGAGTCAGGTTAGCTGGTTCATCCGTAGGCTAATAGGTAGTACACCCAGGGGCTCTACGAGATATCAATCGAGTGCATATACTTCGGAGCAAACGGGGAGAAATACTACTGCAGCTGCTCAAAGGGTTACCAGTGATAGAGGCTTGTCTCTAGAAAAATGATCAAATGCTAGAGGACGTAATCGAAGGTTACAAAGATGCTGAAGCAGGCAGGGTATCTAAGCTGAACCTTGATGACTTCTAGGAGTACTTGGCTTGTTTGAAATCATACTATCTAATCGCGCTCGAATCCTCCAAAATCACATCCAAGTGGTTCCACCACCGACGGGGGATAAAAAAAGGAGGGGAATTCCCTAAAAGGAATCCCCTCCCTTTCGATTCGTTTCAAATGTCTAGTTCTCCAAGATGTGATCACCATGGCATTGTGTGCATGTGCCTCGGTTGTCCACCCAGAGAAGTGAACTCCTGCCATCGCCATCTGGTGTTGTAGTACCATCCGGCCAGGGTACTGTTCCTGAGTAAGTATCCATGGTTGCCGTGGTACCGTGAGCCACATGGCAGGCAAAGCAACTATCCAGGTGTGCTGGTGCAGGTGCATCATCACTGTGACATCCCAAACAAGTGTAAGGAGTTTCATGCCCATAAGGATATGGAGTAGTACCATCTATATGACATGGTCCATCATTGCCACAACCGGTATTGCTGAATGTGCGGTCGATCCCGTGAGCGGCTAAATGTACTTCAGTAGTTGAAAGGTCAGGATCAAACAAGTCCGTATGACAGTTTTCGCAATAGTAGATATCGGGTTGTCCCACCGTCCAGTGCCGATAGGGGAAGGTGCTGTGGAGAGAGTCTGTGGTACCTGAGTTCTCTTCAGCTTCATACATAATATGGCATGTTGTACACCATTTGCCAAGTTCTAAAATGGTGTCTTTATGATAGCCTCGGGGATTCCAGTAATTCCCAGGTTCTTCTGACCAGATTATACGGTAACCATCTGCATCGTACGTGATTGTGTAGCTACCACCCTCGTAAGGTACTTCGACAGTAGGTGTAGTGGGTAGACCAGTTCCAAAGGTGATCCCTGGGGTTGGTCTCAGGATGCGATAGTGACTATTACCATGAGGATTATGGCAATTGGTGCACTCTAATGTACGCATATCCCCAGCCCCGCCGTCAGGGATTGTGTTATTGGAGCCCCATACTGTCCCGGTCTCGCTTGTATTATGAAGTGAGGTGGCCATCCCCATGGAAGGGCCGCTATCAAGGTCGGTATCCATGAGCGCCATATCAAATCCACCGCCTCGAAGACCTTTGTTGGTGCTGCTGTTATCCGTTATCCAGTAGTAGTCACCTACATCCCATTGATTGTCCTGGCCGCCACTGAGACTAGCACATGTCGCTTGGCCCCAATTTGGTGGTAGAGGACCGTTTGAGTTTGTTGTTATAATCCCAGAACTTCCATCGGTGAGATTGTAGACGGTGAATCCAACAAATTCATCCAAGGTCCATATGTAACGTTTTTCAAGGTCTGTTAATACCATTCCATCACTGTCATCTGTATCAGCAACGTAGTTTCTTCCCACTCGTCTGTGAGTGTTGGGGTCTGCAATCCAGTATTCATCACCATCATCCCAACCTCTGCCAGTGGGAAGATTGCTATGCGTGACAACAGTTGTGGTGTTGGATATAACATCTGCATAGGGAATAGGATTGAGATTCATATCGGTGATATTGTAAACTGTAAAACCTACAAGTTCATCGGTATTCCAGTTAGCAGTGGGATCAATGAGCGTGGTTTGAGAAGCGGGTCCACTGTGATAGCCTTCCCAGATGCGAGCAATAGGCTGATAGCTTTCCTGTCCCAGATACAGGCCATTTGCCACATCCGTGTAGGCTCCCGTGCCACTCTCATGGCAACTGTAACAGAAGTTGGTCATGTTGCCGCCTACTGATAAAATGCTGGTTCCTTGTGCAGTGTGAGCCCTGTGGCAGCCAGCGCAGCCATCCGGAGTGGTTCCGAATCCTCCCAATTCCCCGCCCTTATGAGGGCTCACCCAAACTTGGGCCTCAGAGCACATTATGGCATTGTTTTTAGTATCGGAGGATCCACCGCTACCATTAGCCACTATGGTGCCAACGTCTCCATCTTGCAAAGCTGGAGCGGACGTGCCCCCACTTCCTGCTGAATTATCGAAATGGTCGGGATAGATCACCTGCCAATCATAACTGGCATCGGATGTCCAAGTAAGATCTACATAGGACGGTATTGAGGTCGAATCAGCATAGTAGGTAGTAGTGCCATTAATGGTAACTTCCACATCGACACTTCCTCCAACACCATCACTCACCACAGCAGTCCCATTTATAGCCACGGAAGCACCAGGAGCAACAAAAGATGGATGGACATCAGTGGGTTGTGTGATATCAACAGAGGCCACATCTGCGGTTGCTGTCCCACCTCCGATAAGAGGTGTCAGAGCAGAGACTATGATAACAACTAGTGCCAAATGAAGAAGGTGTGATTTTGACCTAATTACAGCTTTATCTATAAACCGAACTAAATCTCCCATAATCATATCACCTTTCTTGAACTCCCAAGGGGCAGTTGTCTTAAGTGATAATCGTATCTTATGACAAACACTTTGTCATCCGTATAACTACGCAGTTGCCTGACAGCTAAACAATCCTTAAATGTTCACAGATGTATGGCGGTTATTACTCATAATGATTTCAACGAATACTCAGAAACCTTAATTCTTCAGTAATGACATAAACTCAATTAATCAAACTGAATCATGAAAGGAAGGTATGAGATCATTATCTAAGTTCTGATACAGAGTCCAGTTCCGTCCTCCTCTAGATTCTAGCTGAAGACTATTTACTGCTTTATATGAGGTTAGAACCGAAAATGAAGAATCCTACTCTCCTGAAAGTATACCTATATAACCACAAGTTATAAGACGTTCGAACTTATTTAAAACATCAATCCGAATATCTATTATTCTATCAATTTCTTCGTCATATCAAAATAATCAAAGTGCAACGGAAATTACATAAATATTTGTAGTTAGTTGGGATTGCCATAGGTATTAACTATATTGGAATATACTATCGTGTTAATAGGTTTACATTATGAATGATAGCATATGGTGTAGTGGCGGATAGGGGGTAAGCCTACATTTCCTATTGTATAAGGCGATATCATTGTTTAATATCGATGCTGTTTAATCAGGAGCCTTTGTCCAAACTTGAAATGGGTCCTATAATCGTTAGTAGGGTAGTAGTCAGTTCATTCGCCTCATCCTGTGGGGGCAAAAGCCCCACTCCCCAGGACACAACTGTCAATACAGATAGGGTAGAATAAATTATCTCTATTCTTGTTGAGACCAAAGCCTCTCCTGCTCGACATAGAATATAAATCAGAAAAAGGAATAACATTGGAATCTGATAGCTACGATGACTTCGCGTGGATCTACAACGAACACTGGGGATCGTATATCAATCAGGTAACGGCGATCTTAGATGAGCTGATGCTGAGCAAGCTTCCTACTGGGGCTCGAATTCTTGACCTTTGTTGTGGTACTGGTCAACTAGCTCAAGAGCTTGTTGACCAGGGATTTGTGGTTACTGGACTTGATATATCTGAAGGGATGCTGCGTTTTGCCCGTGAGCATGCACCCGATACCGAGTTCATCAGAGGTGATGCTCGTAGCTTTAGCCTTCCGCTGGCATTTGATGGGATTGTATCTACCTATGATAGTCTTAATCACATTATGAGCATTGAGGAATTAATAGACGTATTTGACAATGTTTATAGGGCCTTGCGTGGTGGAGGTCTGTTTTTGTTCGATTTGAATACCGAGGCAGGTTATGAGAACCACTGGGAAGGTGGCGCCTTCGATATTGTGGAAGATGACCATGTTTGCATTGTCAGGTCAATCTATGATCCAGATGAGCGCATAGCCCAATTCGATGCTACGATCTTTATCCTTGAGAGGGAATGGAAACGCTCAGACCTGACTTTCTTTCAGAGGTGCTACTCCCAAATGCAAGTAGCGGATGCTTTGGAGTCCGCTGGTTTTGTGAATATCGATATCTCGGCCTACGATGGAGAATTCGGCTTGACAGAGCTAACCGATGAGACCGAGAGACTTTACTTTGTTTGCCGAAAACCTCTATAGGGAACTTTAACGTGCCACCTGATTCCAAATCTTCGTTTATGTATTCATGCCTGTTTAATAATTGGATATGCTATTAAAAGAGTTTGCTATTAGCTGTTGGTAATGGTTCGGCCCACTTTATAGCTAGGTATCTCAGGATGTTCACGTTCTTTAGGGGATTAAGATACTAATTTATTAAACTTCAAAGATAGGTGTTTTGCTTGATGGTATTTACGATACAGGAGACATGACATATGAGGAATTAAAAGGCCATGGCTTTTGCTACTTCTTTGGAATTGAGTGAGGTCAGAAGGCGGGAGATTCAGCGAGGTTTAGCTATGGCAGCAGGTGGGGAGGGGAAATCCGAAATCCTAAGCACGAATTTCAAAACAATATCCAATCTCAAAAACCGAATCATTTCCACTTGCCATTGTTTTGAGCTTTGGTGGTTTGGATTTGTTTAAGATTTCGAGTTTCGGATTTGGAATTCTGATACCGGTGTCTGGACCTCCCTGGGCTGTTGTTCTGGCCAGCAGAGAGCGAGAGCAAAGAGAAAGGGAGATGCTCCCTTGTGAGACTTGCCACCTACGCGTTCTTAGAATTAGACCTGCGTTCTATTGTGGATTTTGTCATCCATAAAGGGTGTTCTGCGGTGGCTAAGTGCGTCTCAGTTAGGTAGACGAGTGAGGATCAGAGGGAAGGTGCTCAGAGAGTGATACGGAATATTTCAAAGAGTTCTGGAGTAATGGAAACGGGCAAGCTTGATGCTTAACGCACCACCCTGGTCTATTTGTTTTTTTACTGGTCACCTGTCGTGATAGTTGTTCCGGGAGTATGGCTGCATGTAATGACATATCTATACCCCTGCTCAAGGTGGGTGTCCACGGTTCAGCATCCAAGTTGCGTCTGCCATGAATCAAGAGTATTCTTCTGCCACTGTAGAGATGGAGGGTTTGTCTGTTGAGACTACTCCAAATCAAAAGACAGCCATTAAGTACTAGTCCCATTCATAGTGAAACCATTATTGAGGAGGAATCATTCATGACCGAGAAGCGGTGGGCTAGTCCACCTGCCATGCAGATTGATCCGAGCAAGACATATCGGGTGACGATCAAGACAAATAGGGGAATCATCGAATTAGAACTCTCCCCGCAATACGCACCGAAAACAGTCAACAACTTCGTGTTTCTTTGCAAACAAGGGTTCTACGACAACCTGTTGTTCCACCGAGTGATAAATGACTTTATGATCCAGGGCGGAGATCCGACTGGTACTGGTCGGGGAGGTCCGGGTTATAAGTTCGAAGATGAGCTAGCTGACAACCCACTGAAACATGAGAGGGCAGTGATCTCTATGGCTAACGCTGGGCCTAATACAAACGGTAGCCAGTTCTTCATCACACATTCCCCACAGCCACATCTGAATGGAAAACACACCGTGTTTGGGAAGGTAACCAAGGGACAGGATGTCGTGGATAAGATTCAACAGGGCGATAAGATGGAGAGCGTGGAGGTGAGTGAAACATAATCCATTTATGGAACGCATACGTTCATCATTCAGTTCCAAAGCACTAGCTTGACATAAACAGGATGGCTCTCGGATGGAGTGCGTATATCTCAGTGAAATGGACGAGCCAAGGGCCAAGAGAATGTGGGTAGAGAGGGTGATATAGAACATATCAAGAGTTCTGGAGTAATAGACACGGGCAAGCTTAATGCTTAACCCGTGCCACCGGTTTCTGTTTTGAGGACGCTGTCTTTGTTGCCACGGTGGTCTTGGCCACCCATGCACGAAGAGTGTGGTGGACTCTGCTCACCCTACGCCTCTCTCCTATGTTCTGTTGTGGATGTTATCATCCACAAGGAGTGTGGGTTATGATCCGCGATGTGGAGGTTCCCGAAGCCCACATAGTCAGTTGCGTCCCCTCCCATTCCCCTTGTGATCAGAAAAAAGGCGCTTGACGCCTTGTGGTATGTGGATTAATATAGCTATGGTTATCCACATTCATTATGGGGGTTCTATGAGAACGATTCAGATGACGCTGGATGAGGACTTGGTCGAGGCTGTTGACAAGGTCGTCAAAGAACTCAACACTAGCCGCTCTGCTTTTACTCGTGATGCGTTGCAGGAAGCTCTTGAGCGCTTCAATATCAGTCGTCTGGAAGCCAAACATCGGAAGGGTTACGAGAGATGCCCTGTGACCAAAGGGGAGTTTAGTGAGTGGGAGCGAGAACAAGAGTGGAGTGACGAATGAAGAGGGGGGAGATCAGATTGTACAAGTTCAAGGCTCCTGATAAGAAGCGCCCTGTCTTGATCTTGACGCGTACTTCTGTTCTGGAGTATCTCGGGGAAGTCACTGTTGCACCGATAACAACAATGATTCGGGCTATCCCCAGCGAAGTGCTCTTAAGCCAGCACGAAGGCATGTCTCGGGATTGTGCTATTAATTTTGATCATATTCAAACTGTATCAAAATCAAAGCTTGGAGCCCTCGTCACGACGCTGTCGGAGGACAAGCTACAAGAAGTGCGCAATGCTGTTCACTTTGCGCTTGATCTATGAACTAGGTAGATCCCAAATCCCAAGCACCAAATCCCTTCGACTTCGCCCTGGGTAGGCCTAAATACATTCAAATCACCAAATCTCAAAACTCGGAAGAGCAATCAGCTTGCGGTTTTGCTTTTGGTCCTTGGAATTCTGATATTTAGACATTGTTTAGGATTTCGAGTTTAGGATTTGTAATTTTAATCTTCAGTGTTTGGATCTTCCAATGATGTAGTTCTAGCCAACGGAGGGTGGGGTAAAGAGAAAGGGAGAGAACTCCCTTAGGAAACTTCTCTCCCTACTTGTTCTTAGCAATAGATGCTCCGTTCTGTTGTGGATAATAACATCCACAACGAGAATGGTATAATAACCCAAGATGGCAAGTGACTCTGAGTCGCGCGATATCTTTTTCGAAGTCGAAACACCCTTAGGTTTTCGCGTGCAGGTGACGCAATCCTATTGGGATATGATAACCAGTGTCAAGCACCCGATCATGGCTGGGCGAGAGTCGGCTATCCAGGAGAGTTTACAGAATCCGGAGGAGATACGACAGAGCAAGAGAGATTCTGCGGTGTATCTTTTCTACAGATCGGAAGATGTATCCCGCTGGGTGTGTGCAGTGGCGAAGCGGATTGACGGTGAGGGGTTTCTAATCACAGCGTATCGAACCGACACTGTCAAGGAAGGCAAACGGATATGGCCCAAGTGAAAGTGTATCACGATAGAGTAGGCAACACTCTAACGGTGTGGTTCGATGAACCGCAAGCGGAGTATATTTGCGAGGAGATAGGAGACGAAGTCGTGCTGATAAAAAACAAGTCAGGGCATGTTATCGGTTTCGAACGACTCAACTTCTCTGTTTCCCAGTCTGAACAATGGCAAGTTGCCTTCGAGACCATAGCTGGCTAAGGATTCCCTGTTTCTCCTATACCTCTATTGCCGCTGCCTGCCGCGACCACCAATGTTGCCGCGGTGATC
>JAXHVC010000106.1:0-22432 GCA_034189315.1 Chloroflexota bacterium
ATGTATGATACCGTCAAGGGAGGTGATTATCTCACAGACCAAGACGCCGCCATGGTCTTGACAACAGACGCGCCAAGGGCCGTAATCGAGCTAGAACACCTAGGTGTACCCTTCAACAGGACAGATGAGGGAAAGATTGCTCAGAGGGCCTTTGGCGGGCATACTAGCGATTTTGGCAAAGCCCCAGTTAAGAGGGCGTGTCATGCAGCAGATCGAACCGGTCGCGTGATCCTGGATACCCTATATGCACAAGCAATTGGCCAAGGATTTCAGTTCTTCCCTGAATTCTACATGCTAGAGCTCTTGAGAAAAGAAGATCAGGTCGTAGGATTGATCGCCTTGGAACTTTCCACAGGGGAGATTCACGTTTTCCACAGCCGAATTGTGCTCCTGGCAACGGGGGGATCCGGGAGGGTTTTCAAGACCACGTCCAACTGCTTCTCCAACACAGGAGATGGTGCATATCTTGCCTATCAGATAGGCATCCCATTGCAAGATATGGAATTCCTTCAATTCCATCCCACAGGCATCTATAAGTTAGGGGTTCTAATCAGCGAAGCAGCGAGGGGTGAAGGTGGCATCCTCCGGAATATTAACGGGGAGCAATTCATGAAGCGCTATGCCCCCACAATCAAGGACCTGGCGGCCAGAGACGTGGTCTCGCGAGCAATCCTCACCGAGGTTCGAGAGGGTAGGGGTATCAATGGGTATATCCACTTGGATCTAACGCATCTAGGGAAGGATCGGATTGCAGAGAAACTATCCGATATCTCATCCTTCGTTAGGATCTACCTTGGGATCGAACCATCTACTGGCCTCATCCCAGTATATCCCACTTGTCACTACTTGATGGGGGGAATCCCCACAAACATCGATGGGCAGGTATTGGATGAAAAATGCATACCAGTTCCTGGTCTGTATGCCGCTGGTGAATCAGCTTGCGTATCGGTGCATGGTGCCAATAGATTAGGCTGTAACTCATTGACAGATCTGGTCGTCTTCGGCCGTCGGGCCGGTCAAAGCATATTATCCACCCTGAAACATATAAACTGGGAAATCCTACCTGTAAATCCAGACCATACGATAAGACAGAGGATTGACAACCTTCAACATTCCACAGGCACAGAGAGACTTACCGACATCCGCAAAGATATGCAGCAATACATGATGGATCATTGCTCGGTATTCCGTACTCAAGAAGGGCTACAAAAAGCCATCATGCAAATTGAGTCTCTTCAGGAACGATATCAGAAAGTATATATCGATAATTGCTCAAAGCGATTCAATACGGACCTCCTCGAAGCATTGGAGCTTGAGAGTTTGTTAGGGCTTTCCAAACTCATTGCTATATGCGCACTGGAACGCAAGGAAAGCCGCGGTGCACATTTTCGTGAGGACTACCCGGCAAGGGACGACAAGAATTGGCTACGCCACACACTCATACGTAAAACCCCGGATGGCCCACATTGCTTCTATAAACCAGTGGTCATCACTCGTTTTAAACCTAAACCGAGGGTGTACTAAATCATGCAAATGAAGTTTAAAATACTGCGGTTCGATCCCGATAAAGACCAACAGCCATACTACCAACAATACAACGTACTTGCAGAACCAGAGGAACGTATACTCGATTGTCTAAACAGGATTCGAGGGGAACAGGATGGAACCTTGGCATATCGGATGTCTTGCGGGCATGGGATTTGTGGATCGGATGCCATGAGAATAGACGGTGTCTGTCGCATCGCCTGTCAAGAACTGGTAAGAAACCATTACGCAGACGAAGTAGTCATCGAACCGCTTCCAGGATATGTGGTTCAGAAGGACTTGATGGTCGACCTAGAGCCATTCTTCCAAAAGGTCAAATTAGTTAAGCCCCATTTGATTACGCTCAATGACGCACCCGATAAGGAACGGAGACAGAGTCCGACCGAACAGCGTAAGTTGGATCAAATAATCCGTTGTATTCTCTGCGCCTGCTGCACATCCTCTTGTCCAGTATCTTTAGAAAACGAATCATTCCTGGGTCCAGCCCCCCTCATATGGGCATTTCGTCGTGTCTTTGATAGTAGGGATACGCATCATGTAGAACGTTTGCAGCAATTGGATTGTCCTGATGGAGCATGGGGCTGCAAGAACCACTTCGAGTGCACTCGCGTATGTCCCAAGCAAATCCCCATTACTAAGAGCATCAACCAAATGAAACGCGAGATAGAGTCCATATTAAGGTAGACTTACTAAACTGAAGCACAATTCTTGATTGCCACGCTGAACCCGACAAAGCCAACGATAATTCGTACCAAAGATCCTAGCACGGTCTACTCTTCTGGCTTGCACGATATTACAAATGGCTTGGTGAGGTTTGCGGGATCAAAGAGCTCATCTGCTAGCTTCTTAGAAAGCACACCTCTATCCACAGCTATGTCCTTCACACTTCGGCCTGTCGCAAGTGATTCCTTGGCAATTTCTGCCGTCTCATCATATCCAATACATCTGCTAAGCACAGTCGCTAGCCCCAAGCTACGTTCGGCTAGATATCGACAATGCTCTTCATTGGCAGTAATACCAACCAAGCACTTCTCTTTGAAAGCCTTAATTCCATTATCCATTATGTCAAGAGATTGGAGCAAGTTGAAGGCAATCACCGGTGTCATCACATTTATCTCAAACTGTCCCGCCTGGCAGGCTATAGCAATAGCAGAATCATTCCCAATCACTTGAAAACACACCATATTGAGCATCTCCGCCATTACCGGATTAACCTTTCCCGGCATGATAGATGAGCCTGGTTGCACAGCTGGAAGGTTGATCTCCCTTAGGCCGGTATTCGGCCCGGAACTCATCAGCCTCAAATCATTGGCCATGCGGATAAGGTCTAGAGCCAGCAGTTTCAAAGCAGAGGATGTCTCCGCGAAATCATCCATGCTCTGGATACTCTCAATCAGGCTAGAAGCCGATCTCAGGTCTGCATTTGACAGCTCACGAATACGATTCACTACCATAGAGTGGAAACGAGGGTGATCAGAGAAACCGGTGCCAACCGCGGTCCCTCCCAGACCAAGACGCTCAAGCGAAGTCTGAGCTCCCTGTAGACGTTCCACACCATGACGAATAGCTAGAGCATACCCTGCGAACTCCTGTCCCAAACGAATTGGCACTGCATCCTGAAGATGAGTTCTTCCTGGTTTGACCACATCACAAAACTGTTCAGCTTTCAACTCTAAAACAGCTATCATACTATCTAGCTCTGCGATAAGTTCCTGGGTCAAGACAACCGCAGCTAGACGCAAACACGAAGGGTAAACATCGTTAGTCGATTGTCCTCTATTGACATGATCATTTGGATGTATGCTAGAGTAGTCCCCTCTCACAACTCCCAGTATCTCTAGTGCCCTATTGGCAATCACTTCATTAGCATTCATATTGAAAGAAGTTCCCGCGCCAGCTTGAAAAACGTCGACCACGAACTGGTCATTCCACCGCCCCTGTGATACCTCCTCAGCTGCTTGGACTATGGCAGCCCCTATATTTTGATCTAACTCACCCAGCAGCATATTGGTCTCAGCTGCAGCCCTCTTCACCAAGCCAATAGCCCTTATCAGCTCAGGATGCGACCTAAGTCCACTTATAGGGAAATTGTCCACTGCCCTGGAGGTCTGTATCCCATAGTAAACAGCCTTGGGTAATTCCCTCTCGCCTAGCGAATCCTTTTCTATCCTCTTCTTCATAATGATGTCACCCTTTTTATTAATATATGTTAGCCACCGTTGATCTGTGCCAACGCTCTGATACAAACAGGTACAGAGCCTCGTGCAATACCAATACGCAATCCACTCCCAATTGCCGTGTCAGACTACCTTTCACGTGATAGGTCGTCAAGCAACTATGATGCATCCAAGCTCCTAAACGATACTTCCCCATAACCTCACGACAAACACATCCCAACTACACTACTAATTTATTCGATATCTCTATGATTTCACTAAGTACAATTCATGATATCGCTTAGAAGGGGATAGACAGAGGGATACTCTGTGAGTAATATAATAGAGTTGATGTTACAATCAAGGCAGTATCATTGAGGGCATTCACCGTTATGTCTCTCTTTCAATACCTGATCCCCTAGCCCTAATACTGTCGACGATCCTCGTCTATTCAACAAACCTGTACAAAAGAAAGACGAAGTACCCGGGGCAATCCAACCATGACCTGCTACCGAATGATACTTATATTATTCAAACAACAACGGCTGGTCCCTATTTGATAGCATGAACTATTATGCCCTCATTATCATCCTTCTCCAGCAGGGCTGCGGCTCGGAGACAGGAATTTTAAAAATTGTGGTTAGCAGCCACATCTTGAAGGATTTCATATTGGGAGCAATAACAAAACTCAACAAGATTAACCACGTTTTCTATAATACAACTCGTAGTCTATGCCTAGAACGTCATCGCACATTCCGGATTCGGGTAACTGACACAAAACGCTGGTCTAATCATACGCTAGATAATACCCGTATATTTAGTGATACCGTCAATAGAGTAGTTGATCCCTCAATCCCCATACTTCGATTCCGACAGATTGTCCTTTGGCCCTCAGTCTCTATCTATAATCTTAGCTACATACTCGCATCTGCCATCCTAGGATCACAAACTGATGGGACCTCTCTTACTATCCTATTTGTTTCACAAGAATTGGTAGACTATAGCACTCTCAAGAAAGACTCTATGACTAAATTCATTCAGATCGGTTTCACCTGCTTATCTATTGAGGATTGCCACCCTACTATGATAGAGACTGGGAACAGATCGAAAAACTCTTGCTGAACATGAACGTTACAGTCAATATGAGCCAACTCAAGTCAAGAGCTATAGATAATAACAAGAGCCACAGGATCACCTGTTGAGCGATAGATTATACTCAAGAAGGAAGAAACCGCTATACTCTAATCAAGTCAAATCTAAGGAAGCAGAGGTAACATATGGATATTGACCAGCTCTGTATCAACACAATCCGTTTTTTAGCGGTAGACACTGTCGAGAAAGCCAAGTCTGGCCACCCTGGGGCCCCCATGGGTATTGCACCGATGGCTTATGTATTGTGGGACCGATTCCTAAAACATGATCCAAGTGATCCCAATTGGCAAGACCGAGATAGATTCGTTCTTTCAGCTGGCCACGCTTCCGCCCTGCTTTACAGTCTGCTTTACCTTACTGGGTATGAGCTGACATTGAATGACCTCAAATGCTTCCGTCAGTTGGGTAGTATAACTCCAGGTCATCCAGAATACAGACGAACACCTGGAGTGGAAGTCACCACTGGTCCCCTTGGGCAAGGATTCGCTAATGGAGTCGGCATGGCAATAGTAGAGAATTGGATGGCTCAACACTACAATCGACCAGGATTCGATGTCATTAACCACTATACCTATGCCATTGTCTCCGATGGGGACCTTCAGGAAGGCATTTCATCAGAGGCAGCATCATTAGCAGGTACACTACAACTCGGGAAAATCATCTATCTATACGACGATAACGGAATCTCCATCGAAGGCCCCACTGACCTCACATTTACAGAGAATGTAGCTCAACGATTTGAGGCCTATGGTTGGCAAGTGATTGGCCCCATCGATGGCATGAATGTCTCTACCCTTGAATCCGCCCTCTCGGCCGCGCAGGTAGAGAGAGCAAAGCCAAGCATCCTCATCTGCAAGACCATCATTGGCTACGGAAGTCCCAACAAACAAGACACTGCTTTAGCTCATGGTGAGCCGCTGGGGGAAGAAGAGGTGCGCCTGGCCAAAAGGAATCTAGGATGGCCATATAAGGAACCCTTCATTGTTCCCAAAGATGCGCTGAACCATCTCCAAAAGGCAAGGGTGAGGGGGAAACATCAGAATCAGGAATGGCAGTCAAAGATGGAATCCTATCGACAGGCATATCCAAAAGAAGCCATACAAATGCAGGAAGACCTCAAGCGTAACCAGCCTAAGGGTTGGGATAAAGACTTGTCTGGATTGATCAAAGCACATGTTAAGTCCCTGTCCACAAGAGATGTTTCAGGAATTACACTAAACGCAACCGCCTCCAATGTGCACTCCCTTATCGGAGGATCGGCAGACTTGGCTCCTTCTACAAAGACCACATTGAAACGCCAATCTCACCCTGCCTTTGATAAGTATGTGGACCATAACATTCACTTCGGTGTCCGCGAGCATGCTATGGGCGCCATAGCAAACGGGATGTCACTTCATGGTGGAGCAATCCCCTATACAGGGACATTTCTCGCCTTTTGTGATTACATGCGCCCCCCTATCCGATTGGCATCTATGATGGAAATCCAAGTTATCTTCATTTTCACTCACGACTCAATCGGACTCGGCGAGGATGGTCCCACTCATCAACCAATTGAACAAACAATGAGCTTGAGACTGATCCACAATTTGGTCACCATACGGCCCGCTGACGCAGGAGAAACAATCGAAGCATGGAAAGTGGCAATCGAGCGGCATGATGGCCCAACAGCCCTAATACTAAGCCGTCAAGACCTCCCCGTGTTGGAAAGGCATAGATTAGCTCCCGCAAGTAAATTGCGCCAAGGTGCATATGTTCTCTGGGAATCCAGAAAATCCCCAGAGGCTTTACTGATTAGCACCGGATCTGAAGTTCAAATCACCCTAGAGGCTGGCCAGATCCTAGAAGAGAAGGGTATAGGGAATAGAGTGATATCCATGCCAAGCTGGGAACTCTTCGATGCCCAGTCTATCCAATATCGCAATAGCGTTCTGCCCCCTGCAATACGGGCACGTGTCTCCCTTGAAGCAGGAACCACATTGGGTTGGGAACGATACGTGGGATTAGAGGGAAAAGCAATGGGAATCTCCCGATTCGGAGCCTCCGCACCCTATCAATCACTATATAAAGAATTCGGGCTCACCGCTCAAAACATGGCGCATGAGGCACGGTTATTGTTAGAAGGTCGCAGCAGACAAACATAACCAGCTATGTACCTATTCTATGTTTGTCAGATACTACATCCCCAAACTACCATCAGGTTATCCCCATAATAACTAATTTGACACTTTTATCATCTTATGTTTTAATAAAAATGCTTAATCTTATAGGCATTGTAAAGTAGAATGCATAAGGTTATACAGCGTAATCTCAAGTTTGCTTGTTTATGCCAGAAGCCACATAATGTATTGCTTGGCACAGTCCTCTGGCCACAACCATCAGCCAGGTAATACCTTCGCATCGGTATCAGCGCTCTGGCTATCCTACTCGCCCAGAGCAGCACATTGCTTTTTGACGATATGCTAAACTTGGGAGCGCAAGATAGTATGCATTCCATGTCTTCCAAAACCCGTATCCCCCGTTTCCCTTGGCACGATGACAATAAATCTGTGATCACGATCTATCTGAGTAATCCAAACTAGACGAGTCTCTCAGCGTTCTCTGCGAACTTCTTGGCCCAATAGCCATTTGTTTGAGGAAGATGTTCAGGTTGATTCGAAAATGGGATTTAAAGATAGAGGGGATAACGAAGCGATACGCTGAGGATCTGGCTGTCACTTAGAGTGACGCCCCCTCTCTACTACACCAACTTGGTACTGTTAAGAAGCGATATATGCAATTATCCTGACGTCGTAGAATGAAAAGTCCTAACAGGCTCTAATCCCAAGAGGGATTGGATAACTATTGGATTATCACATCCACATCTCACATGAAGTCTTCTAGCATAGCTAAAGGGATCTATCAATTTGATTATACAGATGCCACATCCTTATTTCTTTCTACATCGTTCAGAAATAACGTAATGAAGATATCAATCCTATCTACCAGATACTATTCCTCAATGAGTGTGCGTTGTTTCGATATACGATACGGCCACTTCTAGGAGACTGTGTCACAATGATAAAACACCAAACAGATTTACCATGTCATTACCAATCGAAGGTGAAGCAATCTCCTCGTATAGAAGGGATAGCCACATCCTCCTTCCGGTATTTGAAGGACTCCTCGTGATGACATTGTGCCACAGTCTGCAGAACAGTAATCCAAACGTTTTTATTTGTGGTGATCCTGGATAAAGGCAAGTATCTACGGCTTGATATAGGTGTTTTATATATTCAAAGCAGCCTCAACAAATTGACCTGATTGATACCGATCTGAATCGGATCTCTAAAATAATGTTTACCACTATACAGAAAATCCCAGTTCGAGCACGAAAGAGGGATGGGCACAGGCTTTTAAAGTAGAAATCTCGGTTTGATATCGGCACAAAGCTCATTATCCAGGTCATGTTCAGCTAAGCAGCTTCACAGTACTCTAGACTATGGAAAGGAGAGTAGATGCGCATAGGCAAGACAACCTTGAGTCCAGTTGCCTTCTATTCAGAACCATTATGGGCCTTCTTGATCAGCTATAGAGTCTTCCTGGTTACCTGGAGGGTAATCGAACTCTCATTGATAGCATTCAGGTTTCTTATTATACGTGCCCCCTTTCTCATAGTATGGACCAGACTTCCAATTGTGAGAAACATCTCCATCCCTCATTTAGTAAAACTACAGCGAATTATGGAACCCAGGAGAGAGAAACGTATTGGAATCGCAGGAGGTAGGTCAGGAACTAAAGCCCTAGATCAATACGAATCATTGGAAATGATGGCGGCAGGACTGGGAGATCTAGGTTCTAGCGTGAAGCCACGGAGTTGGTTTCAAGACATTGTGGGAGTTACGTTGAGAGGGCTGATCACAGAACTAGGATCCGTATTCATCAAGCTGGCCCAAATAATGAGCATGCGTCCAGAGATTCCCCCCTTCCTCCGGGAAGAATTAGCCCTCATCCAGGATAGGCTCCCTGCTCTACCCAGAAAGGAAGTAAAGACAATCCTGGAACGGGAACTTAAGCGCCCTGTAAATGATGTATTCGAATGGGTCGCAGACCAGCCAATAGCTGCCGCATCCCTTGCATCCGTCTATCATGCCAAGCTAAAGACAGGCGAAGAAGTTGCATTGAAGATCCAGCGTCCCTTCCTACAAGGAATAGTTGCACTGGATACCATTATTATCCTAAAGCTAATTGTTGGGCTCGCTAACCTGCTCTTGCCACAACTCAGAAAGACCGACATCACCATCTTCACATTGAGCTTCCAGACTGCAATCAAACGGGAGATCAACTTCGAACTGGAGGGACATATTCAGGAAACCTGTAGGGAATATATCCTCAACGATCCAGTATACAGTCGTTATATGAAAATCGCCCAAGTCTATTTTGACTACACCACAACTAAGCTACTAACCATGGAATTTGTGAAAGGCTATGTGAGATGGGATGACCTTCTTAGTTTGAGCCCAGACGAGATCTGGGAATTGGTAACAATGAGAATTCCTGGCTACCCGGAAGACGAGCCTGCCCACTTCCTATATCTAGCCTCCAGATTTCCCATCTCGCTTGCCTGGCAAACTGGGATCTTTCATGGTGACATGCATTTGGCCAACGTAATGGCTCTTCGGCCAGAGAATCTCGGCGATAATTGGCGAATATTTCTCTGCGATTTTGGCATGTACGAATCCCTCCCTGTGGGAAGCGAGCAACTTGAAGCCCTGGTAGAGATTCTAGAAGGGATCTTTTGGGGAGATGCAGACCTTTTAGTTGACGCAGTCCAGCACACTCATGTCATGACCGGTGCACGGTTGACGGATGTAGACTGGGAACCTCTACAAGCAGCGATGAGAGACTTCCAACGAACCTGGTGGGAGCCATCCTCCGATGAACTGGGAACAAGGCTGAGGACAAGACGAGCCCACGAAGAAGGAGGTTGGACAAAACACTTCCTATCACAACTTACGGCGATGGTAGGACTAGGAGTAGTACTCCCCTACTGGGCATGGCTTGCTATTAAGTCCTATGTATATGAAGAAGAAATGGGCATGGCCTTTTTCGGTTCAAGCTACGACTGGGCTGGTTCTATCTGCGATCCCCTCGCCGTTCTATTCGAGAAAGAGGCAGTCCTCAGGGTATTCGACCAAACTAATGTGTTTCAAATCGACGATAGCATCAACTACCTCAAGCACTCCCTGCCTAGAGGGAAAGACTACGAAAAGGTTATTAACGGTTTGTGCCCAATACTAAATGCAGATAAAGCACGATACTCTTGGGCTAAACCCCCTGCTCCTTAAGCGTATACATCCCGAACCATCATATTCTTAATACAGAAGGGAGATAAAAGATGGGACTATTCGGACGCAAGTCCAACAGTGCTAGGCTCAAGGAACAGAGGGAAGAAGAACTCAGGCAAAACCTATTTGAACGTCTCTATGCCAGAAGGGGATTGGTTAAACGAGATCCTCAGCTGGAGGCAACATACCACGGCAATTTGATGATGGTCGGTGCACACCTAGCTCAAGGATGCCATCCTAACGGCGCAGAACCGGAGGTTATGGTAGCCACCTATACACGTGTAATGAGTGAGTTGATGGATTGGTTCAATATCGTACCAATTAGGCAAAAGCTTGAACCAATGCTGGCACAACAAATCTACACCAAGTGGGAACCTCAAGTGCCAATGAGAGGTTTCTACGAACCAACCCTGAAGAAGATGGCCAGAACTTCCCACTACCAAGCACACTCTAGATCAACACCTGATAAGCAAGAGCAAGCTGCCTCTATGGACACAACTCCAGCTAGAGCCGAAACTGAGATGCAGCAATATGAAACAGATATTGGTTCAGCTATGTTGACCTGGTGAATAGATAATCAACGCTGTAACAAATGAGAGAGCTTCTAGTCTCCCAAGGAAAGCTGAATTCACTAGTTAATACCCGCTAATAAATCGATCCACCACAGGACAGAAAGGAGGAACAGAGTAAGAACATACAAAAACACCTTGTCTATTATCTAGAACAGGCTTTCACTGATCGCCGTTGCATCTGCAACCCACAAGTACTTGAAAGATCTTGAATATCATGACTCTTAGTAAAAAGGAGTATCGTGGATTGGCGCGAGGTGTATAAAAGGAGAGTGGTCTCTCCAGAAGATGCCGTAGAAGTAGTCAAATCTGGTGATGTGGTCTACATCCCGTTAGTAGGACAACCTAAGGAACTGTTAACCACACTTGCCGCCCGTCGAGATGACCTACAAGGAGTCACCATTGTTACCACTGCCCCAGAAAGCGATCCTGGGTGGTGGCAACCCGGTTGGGAAGAATCATTCAAGATGATTATCTTTGGCTTTGCTGGCCCTCTTGCTCGACCGTGTCTCGACCAAAGGAGAGCTGATTTCTCTTGTGGTTGTATCAGCACCGAAATGAAAGCCGCCACCGAACGGGGCATAGTCCCCGATGTAATGTTGGCTAGGGTCACCCCCCCAAACGATCATGGTTTCGTCTGCTTCGGAGCAGATGCCTGGGGCAAGAAGTCCACAGCCAAGAGGGCTAAGAAGGTGATCGCATCAGTGGACGAAACTGTAATCCGAACCTTCGGTGATAATTGGATTCACGTTTCAGAGATAGATCGATTTGTTGAACATCATCCAATCATACTGCCCGATGAACAAGTGCAGCAGATTATCTCTAGCCAGGAACCTGAATCCCGACGTGAGAAGCTGTGGTATATTGTAAAGAATATGCCCGCCGAGTTCCTTCCCGAGGTACTCCCCCTGCTCATCGCCATCGATGACGCCGGCCTAGATTTCGTTCCCAAGGTATTCGGTATCGCCCCACCAGATAAACCCTCCAGAGCTATTGCCTATTACCTTGAAACTCTCGTCAAGGATGGCGACACAATACAAGTTGGCGTAGCAACACCAAGCGGTTGGATGCCTCAGCTGGGTGTCTTTGATAACAAACACGATCTTGGTTACCACTCAGAGATGGCTGCTCGTGGCATTGCTCGCCTCGTGAATGAGGGTTTGATCACGGGGAAACACAAGACAATACACAACGGTGTGGCCGTGGCAGGAGCTTGGACGGGATGCGATCCGGACGAGATGCAAATCATAAACGACAATCCCAAATTCGAAATACAGGATTCCGAGTATGTCATCAACATCCGCACCATCTCAAACCACAACAACATGGTGGCCATCAATAACGCCGTATCAGTAGATCTCACAGGTCAGGTTAATTCCGAAACCGTATTCGGGGGACGCATAATCAATGGACCAGGAGGACAACCAGAAAGTCATATCGGAGCTGTACTGGCCAAGGGAGGTCGAGGTATTACCCTTTTACGCTCCACAGCATTAAACGGAGCTGTTTCTACCATAACAGCACAACACGAGGCAGGTTCTGTCGTTACCGTGCCTCGCTATTTCGCTGACTATGTCATCACTGAATACGGCATCGCAAGCCTCATGGGTAAAACTCAACGCCAAAGAGCAGACGAGTTAATATCCATAGCTCATCCTAATTTTAGGGCTGAGCTCAAGCAAGAAGCACAAAAGCTATTCTACCCATAAACCATCATGTTAATAAAAGAAGACGCCCTCCTAGTATGCCCTCACCTAACGAAAGGTGGCTATATGTCAATTGACAATCAGGCCTTATCCGATCTCAAGGTACTCGATTTGACCCGTTACATAGCAGTACTCTATTGCACTAAGCTTCTAGCTGACTATGGAACCGATCGTCTTCAACTACATGAGGCAAAGGGCAGTCCATCATGACCTGGTAGAACATATAGAGCACATGCTGAGCTAGGTAGAGGATAAAACCATAGCCACTGATTCCCCAGCTCACGTACACAGAGCCAAGTTGAGACAGCCATAAGAAGAGGTGGCACCTAAAAGTCAATGTCCTCCACGTTCGCTTTCAAATCCTTCGCCAAGAGACATGAAATGCTGCAGGATTGGTTCACCGGAGAGCCATTAAAAGAACATATCATGAAACTTCTCGATGTAGTACTTCCCGAAAGAAATATAGATGGTTGGTGCGAGTGATAACATGCGAGCAACCAAAGTATTGAATAAAGCCAGATTCACACTATGAATCAATATCACGTGTACTTACCTCAGTAGAATTAACAAGTGAAAATGGGCAGCCCATCCATAGGTACACGAGTTAAGTAATCCATGCTGAGCAGATCCGAAGTTGTCGAAACAGATCGATCGCTAACCATCAGGTTTGATTCATATGGAATAACACGTATTTTGACATACATGATATTATGATGCCAATCAGAACGAAGGAAGGATAGGCAATGCCGAAAGGAAGAATAACCATCAACGAAGGCCTTTGCTTGGGGTGCGGCTATTGCGTTCACTTCTGTCCAAAGAAGTGTGTTGCCATCAATGGAGATAAGGTTAGTCCCCAAGGATATTTATTGGCTTCCGTCGTTGCCCCAGAAGAATGCACCGGTTGTGGTATATGCGGCTGGATGTGCCCCCATCTGGCAATAGATGTCTATAAGACGGAGGAAAAGGAAATCCTTGGTAATGGAAGGATAATCATTAACGAGGGACTTTGCCTGGGATGTGGCTATTGTGTCCACTTCTGTTCCCAAAAGTGCCTCGCTATTACCGGAGATAAGGTTAGTCCACAAGGACACTTGCTAGCCTCGGTGACTAACCCAGAAAACTGTACTGCATGTGGCATTTGTGGCTGGATGTGTCCACATCTGGCTATCGATGTCTATAAATACGTCAAGGCTTGAGCGATCCAGCAATTCCGATTTCTTATTTCGACAGGAGGTTCTCTATGGTGGAAAGAATGTTTGTCGAAGGCAACGAAGCAGTCGGCTGGGGAGCACTTGCTGCCGACTGTGAAGGCTTTTTTGGCTACCCCATCACTCCACAGAACGAGACAACCAATTGGTTCGCCCGTGAGTTTCCCAAGAGAGGCAGGGTCTTTGTTCAGACGGAATCAGAAACAGGATCAATCAATATGCTCATGGGCGGCGCAATAGCAGGGGCAAGAGTGATGACTTCCACCTCCAGCCCAGGCTGGAGCCTAATGCAGGAGGGAATGTCCCACATAGCAGCTGCCGAGCTTCCCTGCGTAATAGCCCTGGTGAGTAGAGGAGGGCCGGGAGGCGGTACAACACGGCACTCTCAAATGGACTATATGAGCACCACCAGAGGGGGAGGCCATGGTGGATACAGGACCATAGTTCTGGCCCCTTCATCTGTACAGGAGACTCACGATCTTGTGCAGCTCGCTTTCTATTTGGCAGACATACACCGCACACCAGTTATCCTACTAAGCGATGGTATTGTGGGACAAACCGAGGAATCATTGGATGTAGAGACCATCGACTTCGGTCCAGTGCCAGATAAAGAGTGGGCCTTTATCGGCCGAGAAAAGCATATGAACAAGACAGGATCTTTGGTCATCAGTACAGGGGGCATTCCCATCATCACACCATATCCCACATACGTATCCTATATCCAACACTTAAAGGAAAAATACCAGTATATAACAGACACCGAAGTTAGATATGAGATGTATGAGGCAGAAGATGCCCAGTTATTGACTATAGCATTTGGCTACTGTGCTCGAAGCTGTAAAGAGGCAGTTAATATGGCCAGAGCTAAAGGTCTCAAGGTGGGGCTGCTCCAACCTATCACACTGTGGCCATTTCCTTCTCAGATAATCAAGGAAAAGGCATCTCAGGGCTGTAAGTTTCTGGTTGTAGAAGACAACCAGGGTCTTATGGTAGAAGATGTAAAGATCGCAGTGGAAGGGAGAGCCGAAATCAACCTGTTAGACATTAGCGGTCGGCACCTTCCCACCGATGGGGGCATGATAATGCCGGGTAGAGTCTTTGAGGAGGTGAACAAACTGTTATGAGCCCACAAAAACAAGCCATACTCTACGAAGAAAAGATCGTTGCTCAACCAGAGCTCATGATGATGATCATGCCCTTTGCCTGCGCAGGATGTCAAAATCAAACCGTTTCCCGGATTATTGCTGAGTGCCTAGTTGAATTGGGAGTAGATGGGCAGACCGTTGGGATAATCGGCGTCGGTTGTGCAGGCAGTTTAGTCATGACTATGAATATCGATCGTACTATGTGTGCCCATGGTCGTCCTCCGGACTTGGCTACCGCTATCAAGAGGCTCCGGCCAGATACATTCCTCTTCACTATACAAGGGGATGGAGATTGTATGGCCATAGGGGCCGGACCTTTCATCGCAGCCTTGACCAGAGGCGAGAGGATCAGCATCATCATGTGCAATAACTCCTGCTATGGAACCACTGGTGGACAGATGGCCCCCACATCAGTGAGTGGACAGAAAACAGCCACCAGCCCAGACGGAAGGGATGGTGCAAGAGAAGGATATCCCGCACACACTGCTGAGCTGGCAGCCTTGTTCAAAGGTACAGCCTACAGTGCTCGAGGTGCGCTTAATACTCCCGCCAACTATCAGCGTACCAAGAAATATATCAAGACCGCTTTTCAGAAGCAGATAGACAATGTTGGACTTGGTTTTGTTGAAGTCTTGGTAGCCTGTCCCGTCAACTGGCATCTGTCCCCGATTGAATGTCTCGACTGGATCGAGCAAAAGATGATCCCCGAATATCCCCTGGGCGAATTTAAAAATATAGATCAAATCGACTAGGTCATTTCAGGAGGAACCATGGATCAGGCAACAGGTTCAAAATCAGAAGTAATCATGGCCGGAGTCGGCGGTATGGGAGTAATGGTGGCAGGACAAGTTTTGGCCCACGCCGCACTACCACACTACAAACATGTTTCCTGGGTTCCCTCATATGCCGTACAGAAACGAGGAGGAGATTGTCATTGCACCGTGATCCTATCCAACGAACCCATAGCATCGCCAATCTTGGACCAAACCCAGTCCATATTGCTATTCGATGCCTCCCAGCTCGCTTTCTTCGAGAGCAGGGTACGTCCAGGAGGCCTGCTTATAATCGAACAGGCAGGATTGAGGGCACCTGTATCAAGAAAGGACATCAATGTATTGCCAATTGCAGGGCTTGAAAAAGCTGTACACCTAGGCGACGCTCTGGTTAATAACCTTGTCCTACTCGGTGTCTATATAGCCAAAGAGAATGTATTGCCTGCCGAAGTGATAGAGGCAGAACTAGATAAGACATACAGGGATAAAGAGGATAGGCTGACCTTAAACAAAGAGGCCTTCAGACAAGGGCTGGAATTGGCTACTATGGCATCGGTATCCTGACACAATATCTTTTACAAAGAAACACAGTGCTATGTCTAGCTTGACCATTTGGCTAGAATCCAAGGTCATAATTCATAATCAAATCCTACAAGTAAATACATTGCAAATCTATAGAAGTTTTGTATCGGAAAGCTGCCAATAGTTACTCATAGCTTCTAATAAGTCATTCCTGCCCCAGGTCTAACCAGGGATGGCAGGAGGAATTGATTGAATCTTTGGCGATTGCGGCAGTTATCTCGTGTCAGGGAATGCTCAGCACAAACACCTTGAATCTAATGGCCGTACGGATGTGGCTTAGGACTATTGCCAATCAAGAGGAGGACAACAATTGGGTATGAAAGCAGTTCATACGTTTTTCATCGAAGGATTCCCAGACTTTATAACCTACGAAGAGCTTCTAACAGACGCAGGGATAGAGGTACACAAGACTTTCTGCATGAATAAGGACGACATCGTTAAGAATTGCGCAGAGGCCGATGGCATTATCGCCATAGGTGGAAAGATGGTACCAGAATACTACTTCGGGGAGGAGGCCTTCAAGGAATTCAACAAGTGCAAGGTTATTGCTTGTATGTCGACAGGCTACGACAGCGTTGATGTAGAAGCTGCTACACGCCATGGGATTTGTGTGGTCAATGTACCAGATTACTGTATCGAAGAGGTTTCAGACCAGGTTATGGCACTCATTCTTGGTTGCTCCAGGAAATTCTACAAGGTCCTCCCCTTGGTAAGGAACGGCAGATGGACATTGAGCCCAGATGTTATGGCACAGTTACGACCTGTCCCTAGGTTAATGGGACAAACACTAGGGCTTATCGGGTTTGGTAATATACCCCGGGCTGTCGTCCACAAAGCAAGGGCCTTCGGCATGAGAGTAATCACCTACTCACCACATGTACCAGAAGCGATGTTTGCCGTATTTAGAATAGAAGCGGTCGGGCTGGATCAGTTACTAGCGGAATCGGACTATGTCTCAATGCATGCAGCTCTCACACCCCACACAGAGAAGATGATGAGCATGGAACAGTTCAAGAAGATGAAACCCACAGCCTATTTCATCAATACAGCACGAGGGGGACTTGTCGATGAACAAGCACTCCATACGGCCCTCACAGAAGGAATAATTGCAGGGGCAGGACTCGATGTACTCGAACCGGAACCTCCAGTAATTAGTAATCCGTTACTAACATTAGATAACGTCCTAGTGACCGGTCACTTTGGTCACTACTCAGAGGAATCCCATGTAGAACTATTCCGCCGCCCTTGGGAAGAGGTAGCTAGGGTTCTGCAGGGACAATGGCCTCGTGGCCTAGTCAATCCCGAGGTTAAAGAGAAAGCAACATCTAAATGGGGAACACACTTCGGCAAACCACTCTGAATTGATTGTCACCAGCATCGTGACCGGAGCACATAATCGTATTGTCATTATTTAATAGATATTCGATAGACTTGGAATCAAGCTCTTAACGAGAGATTTGTCCTTCTGAAGGAATCTCTTTCCGTAGCTATCACTTACAGTCCAACTCCGACTGGCAAGGTACACACATTAGGTTTTGTTCCAAATACACTTGAGAGACTTCATAAGGTCTAGGAAGTGATTCAAGGAGATTATGAAAAGTCACCAAGTGTTCATGGGTGCCCCTTCAAATACCTTGGGGCAGAACCGGGATCCATATGCCAGGTTGTCCGAAGAATGTCAAGGCAACCTGGCAATCCCGGGGATCGTTTCAATTCATCACGAGACCACCATCGGTAACACCATTTTCATACATGTAATGCTCAAGAAATCATCCTATTCAAAAGCAATTCCAATACCCCTGAACAACTTACCTCAGGGGCAATTATCAACACGATTCATGTTTCTGACGTAGACAATCAAGCGTACACGAGATCGAATTAAGGAATCACAATATCAACAGCTACCGGATTAAAACACAAAGGCCAAGATACTATTAAAGCTTAGAAGGAGGAGGGAAAGGAGAATGAGTGGTCCGCTGGAAGGAATTCGGGTTCTCGACTGGACTGCATTTCAACAAGGGCCCACAGCCGGTGCGTTGCTAGCAGACATGGGTGCAGATGTGATCAAAATCGAAGAGCCGCGGGGGGATCCAGGTAGAGGGCTAATGGCCATATATGGTATGGAGCTCCCAGTCAACTTCTACTTCCTCAACCATAACCGAGGCAAGAAGGGCATGGTCCTCGACTTCTATAAGGAGGAAGGGAGACAAGTGCTCTACAAGCTGATAGAAAAATCCGATGTATTCCTCACCAACTACCGTTACAGCCATGCAGTGAAGATGCAGGCAGACTACGAGACCATGGTGAAATACAATCCCAAGATCATCTACGCCTATAGCTCTGGTTACGGACGTTTAGGACCAGATGCTGATCTTCCCTCAGCCGACTTCGCAGGACAGGCTCGTGGTGGCTTTTGGATGATGTCGCTAGGACCTGATCTCACCCCCAATCCCCTAGGGGCTGGTGCTGCCGATGAATTATGTGGTTTTTGTACAGCATATGGCATTATGCTGGCACTCTTTGCTCGCGAGAGAACCGGCAAAGGGCAAATGGTAGATGCCTCCCTACTTGGTACCCAAGTGGAACTGGGCCGATTGTTCCTCCAACTCTACTTAGTACTAGGGTTTCCTACATCCGTTTCCCCCTCAGCTGCCATGAACAGCCCACTCTGGGCTATCTACCGCTGTAAGGACAATAAGTGGTTTTGCATTTCCGTTCTTCAGCCCGATAGATACTGGCATGATTTCTGCAGGATAGTAGGTATAAAACATATGGAGAATGATCCCAAATACGAAAATGCCAAGGCAAGGCAATTGAATTCACAGGAAGTTATGACCATTGTCAGGGAGGCTTTCCTTACCAAGGATAGAGACGAGTGGTGGCAGCTCTTCAGAGAAGCAGGCCTACCTTCATCTCCGGTACAAGACTGTGCAGACCTAGCAAACGATCCGCAAGTACTGGCTAACGAATACATCACCGAGATCGATCACCCATCCCAAGGCAAGGTTAAGGTGGCAGGCATACCGGTCAAGCTATCGGAAACCCCAGGCAAGGTAGTTGGTCCGGCTCCAGAGCTAGGTCAGCACACCGAAGAGATTCTCGTAGACCTCCTTGGCTATAGCTGGGAAGACATCGGCCAGCTTAGGGAAAAGGGTGTCTTCTAAGTGGAGGGATCAAAAAGGGTTATAAGGTCAGGAGACCCATGAAATGCATAACACAACCTATGCACATATAAATCCCCCAGCCGGCAAGATTTAAGGAAGGAGAACTATGAGTGAACCGAGTTTGGCAACCGTAGAAAAACTATACCAGAATCGGGGATTAAGAGCCGTCGAGCTGAAGACCGAGGGCATAAAAACAATGGGGTACCTGTGTTGCTATGCCCCTACCGAGCTACTGACAGCCGCTGGGGTTGTTCCCCTCAGGATCACAGGAAATGTGAACGAATCTATAAGTATGGCCGATGCACACATTGAGACCATAACCTGTCCCTTTGTACGTAATTGCTTTGACCTGGCTCTACGGGGAGAATATTCATTTCTAGATGGCTTTGTGGTACCACACACATGCGATAACGTTGCTAGGATTTACGATATCTGGCGCTATACAATTAGGCAACCATACAATCACTTTATCAACGTCCCTCACACAATAGCCACCGGCTCACTGGACTTCTTCAGGGCCGAGCTGGACACGTTCAAAAAAAGCCTCGAAACGAGCCTGGATAAGCATATCTCCTCAGACGAGCTTCGGGAATCGATCGCGCTTCACAATCAATTCAGAGGCCTGGTCAGGAAATTGTATGATTTGCGGCTACCAGATCCCCCTCTCCTATCTGGAGCAGAAACCATGAAGATAATACTAGCTACTACAAGGCTCCCAGTTAACGAGGCCAATGAGTTGCTGAGAAGCGCTATAGAAGAGATAAAACAGCGTCCCAACAAGCAGCCCAAAGGACACACCAGGATACTTGTCTATGGACCAGAGGTCGATGACGTACCTTTTATCGAGATGATAGAGGAGATGGGGTTTGATGTGGTCATAGACGACCTATGCATCGGTACTAGACCCTATTGGAGCGATGTAGAGATCACCCCAGATCCCATGGATGGTCTCGCCCAGCGATACCTGGAGAAGATCAATTGTCCTCGCACCTTCAGGCCAAGAACGGGAACTCGTAAGGAGGACCTGGATAACAGGTTCAAGTACATCCTCGACTTTGCCAAGAAGTACCGGGTCAAAGGCATCATCCTTTATGTCATCAAGTATTGCGATATCTATGGCTTCGATGCTGTGGACGTCAAGGACTACATGGAAGAGGCCGGCTTTCCCGGAATCATTGTGGAAGGTGATTACACCTCTATGAGTATCGATTGGATGAAGACCAGGATCCAGGCATTCCAGGAAATGATCGCCTAATCCCAAATTGCCACTCAATGAAGGTACACCAACTGAACAACGTCCAATCTAGGCTATAGGTAACAATCCGTTTTCAACTACTACAAGGAGAGGGAGGAAGATGGAAGAGAAAAAGGGACTGTTAGAAGGCTTCATGCTTAGCGGTAGAGCCGTCAAGGCAACCGAGTCGGCCAAGATGATCCGGGGTATCACCAGAGACATGAGTCAGAGAGCACATGCTGCCGTCGCGGAGGGTAAACCTGTGGCCTACTCGTTTATGGGAGGTCCACATGGGGAGATCCTACGAGCCATGGACATTGTCCCCATCTGGACTGAGAACTACGCTGCTATCTGTGCTGCCAAGAGACAGGCAGATGCCTTCATCACCAAAGCAGAAACCGAAGGCTATCCTCGGAACCTCTGTAGCTACTGCACCTCCATCCTCGGCATCGATGCCACACGAAAAGAGATCGGCGCATTACCGGATTCCGCCGATGGTGGACTAGAGAAGCCAACCGTCATGCTCGGATCAGGCATGATGATTTGTGATCCCAGATACAAAGCCTATCAGGCAGCACAGAGATACAATGATGTACCCTATCATGTCATCGATTGGCTATGGCCCCCCGTTACAACACCGATATCAGAGGTTCAGGACTACTACCTAAAATACATGATAGAGCAACTGTGGGATCTGGTCGCCTTCCTGGAGAAGAACACAGGACACAAGATGAATTGGGATAGGCTAAGTGAGATTGTTGACCTCTCCGAAAGAACCATTCAAGTATGGCACGATGCCTTCCAATTCCGTAAAGCTATTCCAGCCCCAATGCCAGCAGAAGACGCCATGAACACTATGGTCCCTGGCTGGTTCCTGCTGGGCACGCAGGAATCCCTAGATTTTTTCAATAATCTGTACCAGGAATTGAAGGATCGGGTTGAGAAGAAAATCGGGGTAATCCCCAACGAGAAATACCGTCTGATGTGGGCAGCTGGTCTCCCGCCTTGGTATGCACTCGCCATGTTCAACTACTTCGAGGCCATGGGTGCAGTCACCGCCATAGAGATCACCTACCATCCCCCGGATCCCGTGGAAATCCCACAGCACGTCAAGCATCCTTTGGAACGCATCGCCTGGCGGAACTTCAAGCAGTTCAGTACCATGATGGGTAGCGCAGATGAAGGCGGTAGGGATCCCATGGTGAATCGGGTGCTCAAGATGTGCGACGATTATCATATCGACGGTCTTCTTATGCACCGGGCTATGACCTGCCGAACTGTACATGTTGGTGAGATCCACATGGCAAACGTCCTCAAGGAATACACCAACAGACCTATACTAATCCTGGAAGGTGATATCATAGATATGAGCGCCTTTGACGAAGCCGGGGCTCAAGCAAAAATCGATAATTTCATGGAGCTACTAGAAGTAACTTCACATCGAAACGACTAGCTCACTGCTACAACAATCCATACCAACAATAAAGCAGGGGCGAGTCTGATACCCGCTCCTGCTTATTAACACTCAACTCAACGGTTCATTCACCTTTGGGTACTTATTCGCCTGCTTTCACATGAGTTATCGATTTGAATGGTCTATCTACTTTCCCCGAAACGTGAGGATGTCCATAAGAGTGGAGATATTGTCCAAGGACTCGAGGTTTAGAATCATATCTAAGGAACATTCCACCTGATCCCTAGGTAACATCAGAGAAGCGCAATCCTTGTACTTGTTTTGCATATCCTCCTCGGTCAATGGATTCTGGGCAAATCCTTTGGGAAAATCGATCACCTTGGAAAGCTGCCTGCCATCCTTCATTTTCATCACCGTTTCGGAGCGAAAACCAAATCCGAACTCCGGTGGATGGCTGTAG
>JAXHVC010000107.1:0-15499 GCA_034189315.1 Chloroflexota bacterium
AGCACACCTTTTGGTGATCCTAGTGATGCTATCGTAATTGGTTCACTGGAGGGACAGCATATAGCCTTCTTGCCAAGACATGGCAGAGGACATCGTATTAGCCCAACGGAGCTTCCATCACAGGCTAATATATACGCATTAAAATCACTTGGCGTGGAATATATCATTGCCATTAGTGCTGTGGGGAGCCTAAAAGAAGAGATACATCCATTGGACCTGGTGATACCGGATCAAATTATCGATCGTACTAGGAGTAGACCCAATACGTTCTTTGGCCGAGGATTAGTGGCCCACGCTGGTTTTGCCGATCCTTTCTGTCCAAAGTTGAGACAGCTACTCTACCAATCTGCTCAGGAAACCGGGGCAACGGTCCATCCTCAAGGTACCTATATAGTGATGGAAGGCCCATTGTTTTCAACCAAGGCAGAGTCCTTTCTGTATCGCAGCTGGGGTGCAAGCGTCATCGGTATGACAGCGTTGCCAGAGGCAAAACTGGCAAGAGAAGCCGAGATTTGCTATGCAACATTGGCATGCGCAACTGACTACGACTGTTGGCATGAGAGTCATGAAACAGTGACCATAGATATGGTCATCTCTAATTTGCAGCGCAATGTTGATACCGCAAAGAAGATCATACGTTCAACTGTTAGCCGGATTTCTAAGGAGCGGGAGTGTGGTTGCTCTAAAGCCCTTGAGAATTCTATAATCACAGCCACAGACTTGATCCCTCCACAGGTGAAAAAGGATTTGGAGATACTGATCGAGAAATACGTACAGTAGTAAGAGGGGCGCCATGACGATCGATACTAGATTCAGTTGTCTGCCGACTGCTATAGGAAGTATGCCACATCGTGCGGCAAAGGAAGCATATCAGTTTGTGGTTTCTCGGCTTCCAGATGTCCCTATGTGGCCACAGCTACCTCGCCGGGATTCTGCTGAGAACATGTATGTGCAATTCAGCGAAGGCTTCCCTGGAATTGTCATACAAGGTGATAAACCAATCGTAGATCGTGAGGAAGGATTTGTCGTATCCTTAGAGGCTTTACATACGGCGGAAGCCAGTAACGATATCAAGAATTACCAGATAAGTGCTGAGTGTGCCGCAGGTCTTCATGCCCTTCTTTCATCAGGTAAACGCTTTCCCTCAGTCAAGGGGCAGATGACTGGTCCCATTACATGGGGGCTCTGTGTGTCTGATCAGAATGGCCAGCCAATTATCTATGATGATGCAATGGCAGACGCTGTGATAAAGCATTTGAGGTTGAAAGCTAGATGGCAAGAGAGCGCATTACATAAGGTTTCAAAAAACACCATTATATTTGTAGATGAACCCTATCTCACTTCTCTCAGCTCGTTTCCTGCCATAACTTCTGACCAAGTTGCCAACAGTCTGAAATCGGTTCTATCCGCTATTAAAGGTATTAAGGGAATACATTGCTGTGGTAGCACTGATTGGACTACCCTTCTCGAAGTTCAACCGGATGTGCTGAGCTTTGATGCCTACAACTATGCCGATTCACTTGCCCTCTATCCTGCGCAGGTGGAGGATTTTGTGAAGAGTGGTGGTGCCATAGCCTGGGGAATTGTTCCCAATGATGACGAGAGCCTACCAAGAGAGACAGTGCATTCTTTGAAGGATCGCTTGGAAGAGGCTATGGTTCCCTTCACCAGGAATGGGCTTCGCTTCAAACAGCTAGTAGAGCAATCTTTGCTTACTCCTTCATGTGGATTGGCTCACCTTCCCATTGAGGGGGCGGAACTGGCCTTGGAACTCCTGGCCGAAGTCTCGGTAAAAATGAGAGAACGGCATGGCTCATAGCAAGTGATTTCAAGAGACTTCCAATAAGACTACGCTCCTCTATTCATTGAAACAATCGGATTGCCACTTATAGCAAGAAACATTGCTTTTTGGAGGTTATGTTAGATGCTGTCCAATTGACATGGTGAGCATTCCGAAGCTTAAAATGTATGCTATGTAATGTGTTATGGTGACATATTACTATGTTTAACCTGCTATGTATCTAACATCTGTAATCACAGTTTGTTGTAGTGATGGATTGATTTTAGTCTGATACGTATATCAATATATTGGATTTAACCGCACTCTTTCAGAGAGGGCATAGGTTACTAGTAGTGGTGCTGTCCAGTGATATTTAAATTGTATATATCACAGTAAAGTTGAGGGGGCACTATTAGAACTCTTACGATCGATAGTGATGTGCAAAACCTACAAGAAGTGGCCCTTTGCATAAAGCATAGGTGGCCTCATGCCCAGATAGCTCTAGCATACACAGGTGAGACTGGTATAGAACTTGCAGGAAGTGAGTCGCCAGATATTGTCATCCTCGAGTCGGATTTACCTGATACTGATGGTCTTAAGGTGCTACAGGAGATACGGCTCTTCTCAGATGTACCTATAATTGTCATTAGTAGCAATAGCAACGAATCAGAACGTATCAAGGGATTGGAACTGGGAGCCGATGACTATCTCACCAAGCCGTTCAGCCATAGGGAGTTCCTAGCGAGAACAGCTGCCGTTTTGCGTCGCTATAATAGTAAAGCTCCAGAGGCTTTATTATCATCTTTTCAATCTGGTGCACTTACAATTGATTTTGCATCGCAAGCTGTATCAATGAGAGGAAAACCGGTAAGGCTTACTCCCATAGAGTATAAACTGTTATGCCAATTGGTTAAGCATGCCGGAGAGACTTTATCTCAGAAAGTATTATTAGAGAAAGTGTGGGGAGAGGACTACCTGGATGCAGCGAATTATTTGAAGGTCCATATCCACTATCTCAGGCAGAAGCTGGAGGAAGAGCCTCGTAATCCCCAATGGATTATCACTGTGCCTCGCCGTGGCTATAAATTTGTGATACAGCAAGAATAGTCAAACCACAAGGTCACTATTAGCAATATCCCGGCTCTCTATTTTAAGCATTTGTACTTATTATGACATAAACGGCTTTAAATAGTATACTCACTCAGAGGATTGGTTAATGGTGCTCATCTCATTTGTTACTTGAATGTTCTGTGTTACAGTGTCCTAGGCGATGTTGCGTGATTGTATATAATGAATTTAGATGGCTTCCTTAGTGATTGACAGTTCTCTCAATTGGCTATGTTAAGCTGGGAGCTACTTAAGACTTAGAAATAAGTGGCGCTATGCTACGTAGAGAGTGTGCTATGACAGATGATTCCTATACACTGCTTTATACCACCAAGTTTCCCTATCAAAAACGTAAGATACTAGTCATCGAGAATGACCTTTATTTGGCCCGATCAATGGTTGGACGACTGGAAGATGGTGGATTTGAGACTACACTAGTTGCAAATGCAAGTATGGGAATGCGCGAGTTATATCAGAACCATTTGGAGCTTGTTATTCTTGAGGACATGCTTTCTCGTGTAGACAATACTGATATATGCTCTCATATTGGTCTAGAAGCTGGTCTTCCTGTAATCATGCTCGGTGATCGACATGACGATACAGCAACTGTCACTGCTGTGGAAAGAGGTGCTGGTTTCTATATGAAAAAACCTATTAGTGTCGTAGAATTGGTCGCTCGTGTGAGGGCCTTACTTCGTCGAAGTAGGAATCTCCAGGGGCCTTTAGATGCGAGTGCTCAATCTGTCATTCTAGATGGCCAGACTGTTCAGTTAACTCCTACGGAGTTTCGCCTCCTTTCTTACCTCATGGCACACCCTAATCGAATAGTGTCTCCGGATGAGCTTCTTTCCTTGATTTGGGGGGGCGAAGATGTAACCAGGGATTGTATCAAGCTCTATATCCACCAACTAAGACGGAAATTGGATCGGTATATGCCTATGGCAATTCAGAGTCGTAGGGGCTGTGGTTACTATTTCAACCAGTTATCATAAGTGTGTGTCGTTTTGATGCTGCATCATCTTTGCATATCACGTGAGGAGTACCTAAATCAACTATTGCTCGGCCATTTGGATTAGGTTGTAAGTATTGACAATAGGTATACATCTCCTGTGTAATAATCTATTACTTATTGGATGGTTAAGAACTTCAGTCCCTAACTATAATCCTCTCTGGTTAGGGTTGTCAGCTCAATCACCGAGACTCTTCTGCCTCTAACAATTTAGGTCACTCCCTTGACAGATTCAAAGGGCGGTTTATACTAAAATTCTAGTCGCAATTTTGTTTTTTTATAGATGTGATTATTACAGTAGCTCCAAAACACATTTTCTGTCCGGTAAATACTGCCTGTCATTACGAGCTAAGCAATCTCGCGTGTTTCGTCGTGTCGCCTGTCTGAGACTGCTTAGTTGCTGGCGTTTCTCATAAATAGCATGTTTGTTTTTGCGCAGCGTCATTCGGACTAAGCTAAGGGTATAATCGTTTCGTAGGTTAAGAATTGTGTATTATAGCATGACATAATCGATATATCAGGATCAGCTACATCCTAAGATAAGAAGGGGGATTGTATATGGATTGGGGAATGACTAATCGCATAGCCCAGCTGGTACAGGCCGATGGACACTGTTGTTTTATGCCAATAGACCATGGATACTTTCAGGGCCCGACAAAGAACCTAGAGAAGCCAGGAAAGACCATCGAGCCTCTCCTGCCCTTCTGCGATGCACTCTTTGTTACTAGAGGAGTGCTCAGGGCTGCAATAGATCCCACTAATACCAAACCTATTATCCTGAGGGTTTCTGGGGGAACCAGCATGGTGGGCAAGGATCTTGCCAATGAAGGAATCACAACTTCTATGGAAGAGGCAGTGCGGCTCAATGTTGCGGCAGTAGGAATTTCTATCTTTGTGGGTACTGACTATGAACGACAGTCATTATTGAATCTATCAAAGCTAGTGGATGAGGGTGAGCGATATGGAATTCCAGTAATGGCGGTTACTGCTGTGGGCAAGGAGCTTGAGAAGCGTGATGCCAGATATCTATCATTGTGTTGTCGCATAGCTGCCGAACTGGGTGCAAAAATCGTAAAGACCTACTGGTGCCAGGATTTCGAAAAAGTCACAGGGGGCTGTCCTGTTCCCGTAGTTATGGCCGGAGGTCCTCAGGTAGATACGGAACTAGAGGTATTTGAGTTTGTACATGATGGCATGCAGAAGGGGTCCATTGGTGTGAACCTGGGGAGGAACATCTGGCAGAATAATCACCCAGTGGCTATGATGAAGGCAATAAGAAGCCTCGTGCATGAGAATGCTCATCCCAAGGATGCACAGAACGTATATGATACAGTTAAGAATGAATAGGAGAGGTGATATTCTTTGACTGTAGCTCGAACAAACAAGTCATCCCATTCAAATTCACTGGGAGTAACTATGCGCGTGGCGATGTGGTACAACAATCATGATATACAGATTGAGGAACTACCGATTCCTCAAATCGGCCCAGACGAAGCGCTACTCAAGGTCGAGGCTAGTGGTATTTGTGGGAGTGATACACTTGAATGGTATCGTATTAACCGTGCTCCCCTTGTACTAGGACATGAAGTAGCTGGCGAATTAGTGGCTGTGGGAGGATTGGTGAGAGGGTATGGGGTAGGCGACCGAGTAGCGGTGGCACACCACGTACCTTGCAACACTTGCCACTATTGCTTGAATGGGCATCACACCGTTTGCGATACGTTAAGACAAACAAACTTTGATCCAGGGGGATTTTCAGAGTATATCCGGATACCAGCTATTAATGTTGACCGTGGAATATTCCCCTTACCAGACGAGTTATCATTTGAAGAGGGATCCTTTGCCGAGCCGGTTGCTTGTGTTTTACGTGGGCAAAGGCAAGCGGGCCTCCAACCTGGTCATACGGTCCTTGTACTAGGAAGTGGCATTGCTGGGCTATTACACGTACAATTGGCACGGGCTATGGGGGCAGGTCGGGTTATAGCCACCGACATCGACTTTCATAGATTGGAGATGGCGTGCCAATTCGGTGCTACGTCAGCTATACATGCAGAGGATGATTTAGTCCAACAGCTCAAAAGAATAAACGATGGGAGGCTGGCTGATATAGTGGTAGTATCCACAGGAGCGCGTATAGCTATTTCTCAAGCGCTATCTACGGTGGAAAGAGGAGGTACTATACTGTTCTTTGCCCCAACAGATCCTGATTTCTCCATCCCCATACCAATCAATGACTTCTTTTTCCGTAATGATATAACCCTCACAACTTCATATGCCGGTAGCCCGTCGGATTACAAGGCTGCGCTGGAGTTGCTAAGGTCTTGTTGCATATGTGTGAAAGGAATGATAACTCACCGACTAAGTCTCGAAGAGACACAACTTGGCTTTCACCTTATGACCCATCCCCAGGAGCAATCTTCTATTAAAGTCATTATCGAACCACATCGAAGTAGATTAACATCTATAATTGCAAGCGAAGCGCCGCAATCTGAGTAGATAAGGCGGACAATCTGAACCTATTACCAGCACTGTTTGCTATGAATCAACCTTCCCTCCACACCACGCCCCAGATTGCCACGTCGATACCGCTCCTCACAATGACGCACTGGGTGAACAGTTGCACGTAGGGACTGTATTACAAGTGGAGTGAAGGAGATGAAGCAAGAGTCGATAAACCCCATCGGGTTCCAGAATGAGTTCCCTACGGAAGAGACTCTTTCGGAGCTAAAGGACTAATCGTTTTATGTTTTTATCCTCAGAATATACAACACTGACGACGATGACATGGTGATATTGATTAGCGCTATGCAATTGCATCGCAGTCTGTTTGCTGGAATGACGCTACAGGTAAGTTAACGCTTATGCTCTAGAAGTGGATGTAGGTGAAGGTGTTTCACCTCTCTTGATAAAGCCATAAGAGAATAGACCTATCTCTGAGACACTATACTAGCTGAGTTGTTTTTAAATAAAGATACGGACATTTTCTCTCGAAAAATCAAGCCCCTAATAAGTGGTAACTGGCTTCTCCGTATGCACAGTTCCGTATAGCACCAGTGAAATTTGTAACTTAAATATACAAAAAAGGAATTGGCGTGTGCAACAACATCATCTATCATTAAATATCACCTTTTAATAGCTTGAACGTCAGCTCAGCAATAATAAAGGAATGTACTGATCACATAATGATGTAAGTGGATGGTAGCTTAAGATTCTACCAAATTTCTCACAATGTGAACAAGGTGATTTATAGTAATGGATGGCCAGAGGGTAATGGGAGATCATTTAGTTACATTTTACAACAATAGATCGAGTCGTTTGAAAATTGTTGCGGCTATTCCTTGCTTTAACGAAGCTCAGTATATAGGTGAAGTAGTTAACAGGACTAAGAAACATGTAAATGAAGTCATTGTAGTTGACGATGGCTCAAATGATAGTACATCAATGGCAGCTGGCAATGCCGGAGCTATAGTGATTCGTCATAATGACAATGGTGGTTACGGTAGGGCAATTAGATCATGCTTCAAGGAATCACTAATAATAAACGCGGATGCTCTAGTGACTATAGACGGAGATGCACAACATGATCCCGATGATATACCCAGGGTTCTTGCACCTGTTCTAAACGGGGAAGCAGACTTGGTAATTGGATCAAGGTTTCTATCAAATAGCGATGGCAACGGCCATTCGATAGAGGAACTAAAAGCTGAAGTAGGTGACGGTACAGGATCGAATAGCCTGGAAATTGGGGAGCCTCTGGCTACAACCGAGGTTCACAGGGATACAAGAATTCCTGAACTCGGTAGTATGCCTGGATACAGGAAACTTGGGATATCAGCGATAACATGGCTGTTTAATGTGGGATCTAATCCAAAGGTATCTGATGCGCAAAGTGGTTTGCGGGCTTATAGTAGGAGGTTTCTAGAGGAAATCATTGTCAAAGAATCAGGCATGGGAGTAAGCGTTGAAGTGTTGGTCCAGGCTAGGACGAAACGCTTTAAAATATGCGAGGTCCCAATATCGTGTGGTTATTATTCAGAGAGCTCGACGTCAAACCCATTTGTACATGGTTTCAGAGTGGCAGTGACGCTTGTCAGAATGCGTGTGACTAAAGGTGATGTTCGATTACCTGGTTACAATTCTCATAGGAATCACTACAAGCACGAAGGCAATAAATCATCAGACAATCACCAATCTACCATAGCAGTGGATGAACAAGAGAAGCTTTCATCAGGTTAGCGTTAGTATGGTATCTAGCTTGATCGAGGCTAGTGTGGTCTTAGGATAGTGTTAATATAGGCACACCCGATGAGATGATTCTTCTCGAGTCGGACTGGTTTGGTAGAATCCTCGTTCTGCTCTTTATTCATAATCATAGAACATCGTTATATTGGCACAGGCTTAAGTTGTGGTGTAGAATTCTCTTATAGTGGACAGGTTCTCTATGATTGGTGGGGAATTTCTGTCTCGGGTAATCCTACATCGTTTTACCACATAGGAAGGCACAGCAGCTCAAAGGGACCATACATGGGGCGATATGACTATGTCATAGTGGGAAGTGGCATCGCTGGGCTCTATGCTGCTTTACTCGCTAAGCAGCATGGTAATGTGCTGATTATCACCAAAGGACGCCTGGACGATTGTAATAGTATGCATGCACAGGGGGGTATTGCGGCTGCTGTGGATAAAAGCGACTCTCCGAAACTGCATCATCGCGATACTATAGAAGCAGGTGCAGGTCTTTCCAATCCGGAAACGGTACGTATACTGACAGAAGAAGGGCCTAAGCGTATAGCAGACCTGATTGAGGTTGGTGTACCCTTTGATACTGTAGATGGCCAAGTAGCTTTGACAAGAGAAGCAGCCCATAGTGCACCTCGAATACTCCATGCGGGAGGAGATGCCACAGGCCAGCATATAGAGACTACTCTAAGAAACAAGGTGCATAGTGCCGGTATACAAATCCTAGAAGATTGTCTAGCCACAGAAATACTAGTCGATAGTAGAGAGGTAAGGGGAGTTAGAGCCCTTGACTGCCATACAGGATTGTCGGAGGAGTTTGAATGTCACTTTCTCATTCTGGCCACAGGAGGAGCAGGGAGACTGTTTAAATTCAATACCAATTCGGATATAGCCACGGGCGATGGAGTGTCATTGGCATTCCGGGCTGGTGCACAGATTTCGGACATCGAGTTCTACCAATTTCATCCTACTGCGCTGAGATTGCCTGGCGTACCCCCCTTCCTGCTATCAGAAGCTATGCGTGGTGAAGGTGGGATACTGCGTAATGTAGAGGGCCACCGGTTTATATTAGACTATACTCCGAAGGGCGAATTGGCACCGAGGGATGTAGTGGCTCGTAGTATAGTGGAAGAGATGAAGAAGGGTCATAGTGAAAGGGTGTTTCTTGATGTAACTCACTTGCCCCCATATCAAGTAACCACACGATTCCCCAATATCTACCAGTTTTGTTTGGAACATGGCTTGGATATCACTCGAGGATTGATTCCAGTGGCTCCAGCTGCCCACTATATGATGGGAGGGGTACGCACTAATACGTGGGGTGAGACCAATATTAAAGGGCTATATGCTGCCGGGGAAGTGGCTTGTACTGGAGTACATGGGGCTAATAGGTTGGCCAGTAACTCAATGCTAGAGGTTGTCGTCTTCTCAAAACGCATTATTGAGAGGACTAGTCAGGAATATATAGGGCCTGCTCAAACCGAATTGACTAAAGTCGAGGAGATACATCATGTGCCAACCAGAGGAGCTACACGTAGTGCAGCTCCTATTTCATTGTCAGCACTGCAGAATATGATGTGGGAAAATGTGGGTATTGTTCGCTCTGAGGAGACGCTGAAGGAGGCCGCCGATGTGCTTTCAATGTGGCAGCAGGGTATTGGCCCATCTTCGGATAGACTGTCATATGAACTCTCAAATCTAACACTTGTGGCGAGACTGATTACGGAGGCAGCACTAATACGAAAAGAAAGTCGGGGAGCCCATTTCCGATCTGACTTTCCTGATACATCCACTTCGTGGATTAAACACATTATACTAGAGAGAGAGTAGGATTTTGGGACTCAACTCAACTGCCACTAAAGAGATTATCAACCTAGCCTTGGTGGAAGATCAGACAAATGGGGATGTAACAACTAACACACTTATTCCCTCAGATTTAAGGGGTAATGCATTCTTTTGTGCTAAGGCGTCTGGTATATTGGCAGGTATAAATATAATACCTATGGTTTATCATCAGGTGGATGAAACCGTTAAGGTGAAAATACTCTTTACTGATGGAAATACAATACAACCTGGAGACATGATAGCAAGTGTGGAAGGAAGGGCCGCCAGTATACTTAGAGGTGAACGTGTCAGTCTTAATCTCTTACAACATCTTTGTGGGATTGCGACGGAGACATCAAAATATGTAAGAGCCGTAGACAATCTTCCTGCTCGCATATTGGATACTAGAAAGACAACTCCTGGGATAAGGCTTCTGCAGAAGTATGCTGTTAGAATGGGAGGTGGTCACAATCATCGAGCCCACCTCGCTGATGGCATACTGATAAAAGATAATCATATTGCTATCTTAAAGGCACAAGGGATGACATTGAAAGACATTGTTTCCAAAGCTAGGTCAATGACATCCCAATTTACTCATATAGAAGTGGAGGTGAGAACAGGGGCACAAGCCCTCGAAGCCCTCGAAGCCGGTGCTAATATGATTATGCTAGATAATATGAGTATACCTGAAATGCGCCAATCCGTTAGGAGTATTAGAAACCGATGTCTGGTGGAAGCATCGGGGGGAATCACCCTAAACAATGTTCGTGAAGTAGCCAAGACTGGTGTGGATTTTATATCTATCGGGGCACTTACCCACTCTGCCAGTGCTCTCGATATTAGTCTTAAGTGGGAATATGTAGAGGATGGAAGACAGCCACAATGCCAGCAGCATTGAACCTTGACCTGCATGCATTCACTGTTGAAGAAGCCCTGATAGAACTCGATCGATATCTATACGAATGTTATATAGCCAATCTGTTTATGGTACGAATTGTTCATGGTAAAGGTACTGGTGCTCTACGGGAAGCAGTACGCAGAGAGCTATCCAAACATCCCCTGGTTGCATCCTTCTCTTCTGCTACATCTAGTGAAGGAGGGGAAGGTGCCACTATCGTCCTCCTAAGGGATTAGAGGTATGCTTCTTAAAGACTTCATCAATCAAGAATAACGCACTCGAAGAATGAGATAATAAGCGGAGAGGGTGGGATTCGAACCCACGTTGCGAAAAACGCAAACCGCTTTTCGAGAGCGGCACCATCAGCCTCTCGGTCACCTCTCCTGGGTAATGAACATCGTCGAGCTGATATTGGTCTAATATGATTAATGTTAGGTAATGACTGGTGAGATACTCAAATCCAGCTTAAAATGGTACAGCACGATTGGTATATACGCAACCTTAAAATCTAGGGGTTTAGGATTATTCCTTTATAAAAGTGATTTTCTCGAGCCTCCTGCCTCTTACTTTAACAATGACTATCTTCAGATTCTCATATTTGAGCTGCTCTCCCTGCTCAGGGATGCGACCAAGGTGTGTAAGAACAAACCCTGCCACTGTTTCGTAGTCACCCTCCGGTAGATTGAGCTCTAGAAACTCATTTGCCTCTTCTACCCGCATACCACCATCAACCTCAAATGTTCGCTCGTCTATAGCCTCAAAATCCTTTTGTACACCACGTAATTCGTCTCCAATATATCCTACTATCTCTTCGAGTAACTGTTCCAGGGTTACAATACCATCTACACTGCCGAACTCATCTACAACAACTGCCATACGTATGTCTCTACTCTGCATTTCAGAAAAGGTCTCTCCAATACGTTTTGTATTGGGAATAAAGATTATAGGGCGGACAAGTGAATCTATAGGCTCATCCCTGCTGAGGTTGTTCATGGCTTGTGACATGAGTACGTCTTTGATACTCAACATACCGATCACTTCATCATGATCCCCCTTGAATACTGGAAACCTGGAGTGTGGCAATTGTGCATAGAGGTCTAAAAACCTTCCCAGTGTCATACCTTCTTCGACCCATGATAAATCAGGGCGAGGTGTCATCGCATCTCGAACCGGGTGGTCGCCAAACTCAAAGACATTATGCAGCATTCTGGCCTCACCTTCTTCAACTACACCCTCTAATTTGCCCACTTTAATCATAGTACGGATTTCATCCTCGGTAACCAGTGTCTTGGGTGTACTATTCGGCCCAGCAACCATCTCCGCTAAACTGCCTCCCATCCAACCCAGAACTGAAACCACTGGGGATAGGATCCAAAGCAGGATGCCGACAGGCCTAGCGTAAACCAGACTAATCCTTTCGGCATATTGAGTGGCTATGGTTTTAGGTATGATCTCTCCCACCAAAAGGAGTGCCACTGCTGTGACAATGGTTGCTGCCACTACTCCGGTCTCTTGTCCCCAAAGGGTGATGGCGATACCTGTGGCCAGGGCAGCCGCTGCGGTATTCACAATGTTGTTTCCAAATAAAACTGCAGCCAGAAATCTCTCTGGCCTCTTCATTATCCGTGATACCCTATCGGCCTCTGCTACCCCGGTCATTTCGAGGTGCTTCATCCGAATTCGCTGGAGTGAGAGGAATGCGGTTTCACAACTCGAGAAGAATGCCGAGAAGAATAAACAGGCAAAGAAAAGTATCACATATGAGATCTCCATACTTCCCCCCGTCTACATCCTAGATAAAAACGTAATCTATCCAAGCCTCTAATAGTCATGATACCATTGATTGGAAGTCACATAAAAACAGGTATACTTTTAATAGGTTGGATACGCGATTGTTTGTATTATCTTTATGGTCTTCTACCATTGATTCAATAGGAGCTTGTTATCATATCTCTTGAGCTCTCGATAAAGACTAGTATACAGAAGGCATTTCCAACAACGTTAACTTCTTCGATGTTTAACTGGGCTTGATCAACCAGTTCTTATGTTTTTCATGAACAATAGGATTGAGTTACTTGCCCTCAAAATTCGGTGTGCGCTTCTGCATCTTTGCCATCACTCCTTCTATTACATCCGAGGTTTGTAGTAAACTAGATTGAGCTAGGGCCTCGAATTCCATTAGAGAGAGCTTATCAAAGTGAGCCCCTCTATCAAGAACCTTCTTTGCCATTCCCACTGCTAGGGGCGCGCATCCCTTCAAGTCATCAATCCACTTTGCGGCAGTAGCTGCTAGCTCTTCAGCAGGAACCACTTCATTCACGAGATTGATTGCATAGGCTCGATGAGCATCTATCATTCTGGCCATCATGATTATTTCCTTTGCTCTGGGAAGCCCAACTGTCCTTAACAATCGTGTGGTTCCACCAACATCTGGAATCATTCCCAGCTCTACCTCCTGCAATGCGAAGATAGCATCATCAGAGGCTATTCTGAAATCGCCAGCTAAGGCTAATTCCAATCCCAGGCCAAAACAGTAGCTATGAATGAGTACAATTACGGGCTTTTCTATAGCTTCAATCTTGTTGAAGATGTGTTGCATGCCTCCTAACATGCGCCGTATCTCCGCGCTATTCATCCCCATATCCCCTTGTGTTACAAGGGAACCTATATCTATTCCAGCAGAGAAACATTTCCCCTCTCCTCGGATAATGACAGCATGTACATCCCTATCTGCGGAAGCTTTGTCTAACGCACAACTAAAGGCGGCCATCATCTCTGTAGATATAGCATTCCGTTTCTCCGGGCGGTTGAGTGAAATGGTTATCGCTATATCATGTTTTTCCATTAGTACTAACTCTTCTGACATCGAGTGCCTCCAATTCCGAAGAAAACAACTACTCATTCATGGAGCTTTGGTTAGTGTACCACGATTATGCCATATTACATTTAATAGCAGAAAATCCTGACTTCGGTCTTCTTGCAGGACGTCTCATGTACTAATAGGTAATGATATGAAGTAATATAAAAGTAGTATATAAGAGTATATTGTGGCCTCATTGGTAGCATGCTACAATGCCACACGTTGTGTGGGTGGCGGAACCAAGCCTATGCCGAGGGGGCCTTGTATAGTGGCGCTGGTTTGGATCTGTAAAGGATGTGTATTCCCCCAAGTTTTTCTACCAAACCATGTATGGTCATATACATAAGTCAGAGGATTAATGGTCTTAGGTGCACATAAGACCACATCGAATCCCTCTAGTATACATTCGTGATACATCATATTGGGAGAATATTCTTATAAACGTCATGCTTGAAGTTCTCTAGCCAACTCTCATAGCTCAGGTTGTCTCAGTGTCGATTATGTTCTTTTTGTATGACTATGATCTTTTATCTTAAATACTCACAAGCTGGATTCAGTTTTGATGGTTAGTCGACTCTTGAAAATGAGTTGGGATTAGATAGATTTTAGGAGGATTTGAAAGAGGATGAGATCCTTGATTACCAAGTTTGCTATTGTTGTGTGTATGATAATGATTTTATGCATCTGGGTGCCTTCGTCTCTTGCTGATAATGGTGGAGGTGTTGATGTTGTTTTACAACCAGACCAATCTGTAGTTCCTGTAAACGGCACCTTTGATATTGATATTGTGGCGAAGTGCGATACTCAGCAGATTAATGGTGTTGGCGCTTTTCTCGATTTTGATCCTGAATATCTTGAAGTGCAGACAGTAATGGACGGGATGATTCTTGATGTGCCATTACCTGGTGGTTACGATAATGATGCTGGCACAATTGATTATAGTGCAGGGACATTTGAAAATCCTCCTCCGGAGGGCGACATAATTATAGCCACTATCAGATTTAGAGCCAAGGCTGAAACTTTAAGTACAAATATCGAATTTCACACCGATGCTCCACGAGAGACTGATGTCGTACTTGGCGGTACGTCTGTACTAAACTCCACAGCTGGAGCTACTGTAACCATTGCACAACCATCGATAATCTCTTGCGATCCAACTGGCCTCGAGTTGAATGCGTTTGCTCCTGGAATGAGTGTGTATGTAAAAGGTACTGGTTTGGCAGAGGGTGCATACCAAGTGTGGATTACAGATGATCCGGTAGATGAAGGTGATGCCCTAAGCCAATCTGTGGGATCAATCCAACAAGTAGATGTTGATAGTAGTGGTAGCTTTGGACCTTTAGGGCTGTGGACAATACCAGCCGATGCATCTCCCGATCATAATGAATATGATATTGTTCTGGATCGTATGGGTGTAGGGGAAGGTCGCTACAGTACTATTGATGGTGATGAAATTGACTCCATTCAAGAGGTTGGTTTTGTTGCACCGACACCAGAGCTCTCGAGCATAGTGCTAATGATAATCGGTCTAGCCGGGATAGCAGGATGCTTTGGACTGGGTGTGGCTCGAAAAAGAAATCAATCACAGATCGTCAGCTAATGGAAGATATCGCGTAGTCCTGCTGTTACTAACCAACAAATAGTCTTTGTCACAAGGGATGGAGTTATAATTCATCCCTTGTGTCTTTTTTTAAATACATTAGGAGGGATACCTAATCTGCCTACCCATGTAACTGTGAAAAATTAGCCGGTCCTTCTCCTGTTTTTTAACACATATTTGAG
>JAXHVC010000108.1:0-31104 GCA_034189315.1 Chloroflexota bacterium
CCTGAGTTTTGTTACCGGTTCAATCGTCGGTTTTGGGGATCTCAATTATTCGATCGCTTACTAAAGGCCTGTCTCTGCACTGTTTCTATCACTCTTTCGGAGCTAAGGGCCTAATCGTTATTTGTAATATCGGCATAGCGCCAAGAGACATTGGCAAGGTCATCTTTGTTTGCGGTTGTATCCTATTTCCTAGGCTTTCCAAGTAGTATTTCCTGGTTTCTTCGAAATCCTTTCTGGTGTCATCCATGATGAATGTACAACAGCCGATTATTTCTCTCTTACTTGGTTTCTATTTCGCCTTATTATCATATACCCCACAAGGCTCAGAACAGCCATTGCCACAACCACAATCCCTATTATCGTAGCACCAGATGACTCACTACCATTGCCCATTCCTTCAGCTCCTTCATTAGAGGGATTAGTATCTCCATCATCAGTATCCCCCTGTATGACTACTGCTTCATCAAATGTAGCCTGGATTCTATAATCCTGATCCATAGTGATGCTCAAAGGATTTTCCATACTACTATCAAGAACAGTTCCGAATCTGTCGGTGTAATTCCATGCTGCAAACTCATAACCATCCTCTGGCATCGCCTCCATATCGATGATAGATCCGTGGAAGTGTTTGTTTTCTCCCCACTGCAATCCCTTTACATGACCACGTTCAATCTCGTAATCTACTCTAAGTAGATGTTTTATTTGATCGAGTGCATCCCTGTACTCATTATTATCCTCGACACCCTCGCTGATAGCGTTTTCTGTATCTACTTTTATCTTCACAGTATCGCCTTCACCTGATATGCTAACCTGATAACCAGAGAAATTGCCTTCATACGTTTTACCCACATCAAGTCCGTTCACTCTCTCATTAGCAATGGCATTACTTGATTCGTCAATATAAAGACCAACCGTGAATTCACCAGCATCCTGGTCACCACCATTTCTTACTGTGTAGCTCACTCCATATGTAGATCCCTCATCAATCCATTCTACGATGTTTATCGGAATCATGAGGTCGGGATTTTCATCATTACTGACTAATACTTGGCCATTCTTTGTGACAGTTTTTGGTATCATATTTCCTTCGTTGTCAGATATGAACGCATCCACAAGTGCAATGTCTGATACACCCTCGGAAATGGCAGTAAAGTCATAAGTAAACAGGACCCCATCTCCAGGACTCCGTATAGACCCCAAAAGGCCTACCATGCTTACTTGTACTATACCTTCCTCATTATTGATCTCCGGGGTAGTTGGAATCTGTACACCACCTTGGAAGAATTCACCTGCAGTTACTCCTGTACATTGTAGTACACCAGGTGCGAATTCTAATCCTGCTTGAGCACTCATAGTATCTTCAATAACATCAAGTTGAATCGATACGTTAAACGATTGCCCAACCTCGACCTTTTGATAATGAGGGAAAATGCTTATTTCTGCGGCACTTTCTGCACGCGCCAATGATACAGATGCGTTCATTGTGGTTATCATAAAGGCTATGACCATCAATATGTATATACTTCTTCTCACTGTGAATTGTTTCTTCAATATGCTCCTTTGGTTTAGCTTTACAGGACCATGAAATACCGCACATCCATGTTTTACAGGTCCTTTCTTGCGATCACAGAAAGTCGATCCCTCGATATGATCAGTAGTGCTATTTCATCCCAAATTCCGAGCCCGTCTTCTTGATATGACCAAATACATAAGTATGCCTCCAACAAGGCACCCACATAAGATAGCTAAAGCCAAGATGGTCCAGAATACGATGCTGTTCTCATCTATATCACTTGTCATAGAAGTATTACCAATCTTAATGGTCTCTGTCCTACTATCAAGTAAAGTGCCATTTTTATGAAGCATCTGCATGTCAATAAGGTAGTTGCCATACGGCAGTTCTTCGCTTATTGGCAATAAAAGATCAAACCGCCTCGAACATGTGGGGATGATTGAAGAACTCGTAACATCCGTAGAGATAGTGTCAAGCTCCATCCCAGATTCATCCTTGAGAATTAGCTTGGCTTGTGCTTTATAGTGATAATTGCCTATGTTTTCAACAACACCAGTAATATCATAGTTGTTCTCTGAGTTTTCATTTATATCGAATTTGGTTATTCTGCCTTGTTCTACTATTTCTGTCCCTGACAATGTTACTGCCAAAGTAGTTCCTATTGCTGGAACCGTACCAACCCCGACCTGATCCTTAAGATCACACTCCGTGTGAATTACGGCATAGCGTGCCCCATTACCAACATCTTCGGGAATATCAATCTTTACTTCCACACGCATTGAATCACCTGGTTCCAAATGGAACTCATCTGGCGAAACACTGACAAAGCTTGCAGCAGAGAAATCATTATGGGTATCTTCCTCAATCTCACTATATGATCCATCCTGTGACTGATCCAAACCCATAACATCAATCCATATATCCATAGGAGGATCTGAGGATTCGCTTCTTACTGTCATATTGATAGTTTCGCTCCCACCTGGAGCAACCTCTGATAATACAATTACCTTGTCAACACCCAGTCCTGCCATAGCAACATTTTGGACAGAAAACAACATTATCGACGCAGTAATAATCACAATCACGCACATTAGGCTCTTTTGAAATAGCTTCAATGTACACCGCCTTTAACGAGACCAGATCGGTTTGTATAAATCCATAGATGCATATAATCACACTGAGATTACAATCCTACGGAGGAGTGGAGCTATTCGTACGAATAACCCCACTCCCACCCCAGAGAGAAGGCCCACTACAATAGTAGCTCTTACAACATTCCAAGAACTGTGAATGTTACTGTTATTCCATATTCATCCGGCAAATCGGTGTATTCAACATACTGCTGAAGTTCAATACTTGCGGACTTGTCACCAGCATCCTGATCTATCATTCCACCAGTTTCTAGATCAGCTAGGGCTGCATCACCTTGTACCTTCAAGGAATTAGCCAAGACATTGGATGCATCAGCATTAGTCATATGACCTTTATTTGCAGTCTTCTCGTCCGACGCATTAAGTTGCCAAGGTTGGTTACTCTCTATTTCCACAGTGGATTGAACAACATTTGTCTCACCTTGCTCCAAGGGGATATCCAATTGCCCTGGAACAGTTATCTCTACAAAAGTCGGCGGAACCGATCCCACCACCGGAGTATCGCCTGATGCCGAGCTTGTAGCGTAATAAAGATCATTGTCCATGGTATTGTTGTTTTCATTGCTCTCGTCTACCACACCTGCACTATCAGCAGTCACTGTGATAGTATCGCTTGGGGTTGAGAAATTGAAGGGTCCTACAATGGCACTATGTGTATCACCTGGAGCCAACTCGCCGACACTGTCTGACATGCTCTGTCCATCATCAATGTTTATGGATGTCGTGCTTGCGCTTGCGTTAGATTGCCCCTGGTTTTCTACAGTGTAGTTGACGTTATAGCTCACACCTTCTTCTATCCAGCTCTCAAGCTTCTCGATTACGACCAAGTCCGACAACGGAGGCGTCCCTACAACAACTTGTCCATTGTTCACAGTAAGGTCTCCTATTGCTTGACCATCTGCATTAGATATAATGACATCAAGTAGTTCAATATTCGCTACTCCATCTTGAAGAGCCTCGAATTCATAAACCAGGAAATCCCCTTCTCCTGGCCCCTGAGCAGCACCCAACAGTCCTACCATAGTCACTTCTACTTCCCCATTGTCGTTATCAATATTAGGATTGGTGGGTATTTGCAGACCACCGGAGTAGTATCCCCCGTTGGCTACACTTAGACACTCCAACACATCTGGATCAAACCGCAAACCGGTCTGTGCGCTCATTGTATCCTCATCAGACCAGATATATGCGGAAAGCGCGAACGTATCACCAGGATCAACTGCTTGTGTTTCTGGGTTCACACTCATGCTCGCACCTGGATTTGCCATAGCTATATGTGACGGTACAACTATGGAACTGACCATGCTACCTACTACAGCACTTGCCGCTATCAAGGATACGATATTATTCTTGCTCAGCAGATTATGTTTTAATCCCTCAAGCATTTCTCGGGTATCTCCCTTCCTGTTATGATTACTGCTACTAGATCTATACACTCATAAATCCAGCGATTACCATGTATCTAACCAATGTATTGATATTTGGTTAAAGTCCAGAGCGTTTACTACACCATCAAAAGTAATATCTGCCCGAATCCATCCTGGTACTCGGCTACCGTCGTGAGTCAGATTGGCAGTATCACTATTCCAATTTAGTGCGATTTTGTTGAAGTCAAGAGCATTGCATATACCATCGTAGGTAATATCCCATCGAGGTTGCTTATCCACTCTAACAAATCCCTTCGCTTCTACCTGATCTTGACCAGCATCATCAAACATATACCTAAGAAAAGCGGGAATACATTCGCTACTATCATCGTAATAATCAGGATGAGTTGTCAGTAGATGAAGGCTTCGGGATATTGGATATGAACCATCCAGAACTGTGGCTTCACTGGGTAGTACATAGTCACCAGCATCTTTGACAGCTAGTGGCCTGATTTGATACTGAGGATCAAGGAATCCCAAACCAACATAACCAATATGATAAAGGTGGTCATCGGCATCCCAAGGAGCTTGTGGGTTGTTTGGATCAGTGGGATCACCACCAAGGTGCCCACAGATAACCTGAGCCATATCAGGATTACCATGCATCCTAGGAAGTCCCGTATGATTAATGGTCACTTCCTCATCTGCTTCATCAATATCGATCATTTCTAGAAAGGCACCCCTGGTACCAGAGTCTAATATTCTAGCTCTCGGTATCACGGGATTGTCTGGCCAACCATCATTTACTCCATCCATCATGTCAACTTGAGCCCAGGTAAGGCCATTCTCTCCATCACTGGTAATACTCGTTCCAGCCTCATAAATAGCTGCAATCTGATCGATGGTAATTTGTGTCACAACGTCTAGGGGATCCTGTGCTTGCGGATCATCATGCACAACCACACACACTGCATCCTTCGCTATATGCCAGTCGCACAGTTTGCTAAAGGGGTCTCCATCACCTGAAGTCCCAGGCTTTGTATCATCACTCGCCCTTAGGTCTCTTGATGCCATTGCGAGATCGCAGTCGGGCGCGCTACCACCACCCTGCCATTCATAGTAGTGGGGATTTGGAACCCAAGGACTGCCACTCCCTTGCAGTAGAGACTGTATCCCATGGCTTGAACCGGTATCATAGGTAATTACATCACAACCAGGATAGCCAGCCTCAAAACCAGCTTCGCAAAGATCTACGATAGGATCGACAGTGGTAGAGCCTATGAATATAAGCTCACCCTGTTGTGCCCTGGCAGACATCCCAGGTATTAAGCTGGTTGTTAATACAGCAGCTCCAGTTGCTACAGCTAGAGCTGTTCTGGCGAAATTATGCCTATTAATCTGTAAAGGCATCGCACTAATCACTTCTATTCTCCTTTCCTTAACATATTGACCATATCTACTTCGCAGCCTGTCTTTTTATATCCCCCAACTCACAAGTATTCGCTATATCACCCCCATTTCCTATTAAGCTATCCAATTTTCACTATTATCGGATAATTTCCTCGAAACACTACCAATCCCTGAATTGGTTGTTGCCCAGAGGGAGGGAGGGGAAAAACATAACATGACAGTCTTGATGATCTATCTGCATGAGTCTCCCCCATTAATGCCGAATTAATTGGTCACCTACTAGCTTAATAGAGCATCTTTAATGCGTGATTAAGGATTTGTTAATAATCTGCTAATCTGTTGTTAACATTCCATTAAGATATCTGTATCTTCTGAAGACCCAGGGCTTTCATGATCACTTGTGAAGAGTATGGCAATTAAGATCTTCAGGAGATTATCAAGGCTTTGTCTTTCTTCAGGAGAAGCCTTTAACATAAAGTTTTGTGTCATCTGGCAGGCAGTTTCCAGGTCATCCATAGAACACATCACCCTATCTATCAGAGAGTACAGTTCATCACGTAATACCTCCTTTGGCTGTGTACGCATAATTACAGGTAACCACAGGGTTAAGTTAGACATATCCAACTCTTCTATTGTGAATTTGTTCATTACTCTGTCCTCCTCATTTTTCCTAAATAGAGCATAGCTATGAATGATTAAGTGACCATTAATACCCTGTTAATAAGTTGTAAAGCTTAAACAACTAACCATGCACCTACAGCACACCAACTAACAACAAAATGATTTAAACGATTGAGTCCTTAGACCCCCTAAAAAGTGATGTTTGGGAAGTATTAATATGGACTATTAGCTATACGGCGCAAAAAAGTCTTGTCTTTCATGAATTAGAAAGATAGTTACCAGAGCCTCTTACAAAAGTCGTTAGAACGTGCTGAATACTGGTAATGAGAAGGAAAGAAAGAAGAATATACATAATGGTCTTCTGCTAGATGAGCTGGCATTAGTAAGCAAAAAAGGAGACAGAGGAGATCATCATAACTTTGTTTAGAGAATATCCCAATACTGGTAGAGGATGAGGAGAAGCCTTTTACCCTGGCTTGACGAGTAACTTGGCGAACTGAGCGAAAAGCAGCAGGTATAAGTGTCAGATAATTCGAGGACAAAATCCTGATGTAACACTATTGAGCAAACAGTCATTTGGTCTATGAGGATAAGAACAAGCTTGAAGCCTTTCCCTCAGTCGTCCTAATTATAGGAGCCCCTTCAGGGGTGATGAAGAAGTAGCTCTAATAATTGAGCGTGTAGAGGGCAAAGGCTCACCGCGAAATACGTAAGCGAGTTGTCATGCAGCTTTGAGGGAGATAACGACACCTTCTTCCCAGATACCACTAGCAAACAGTATTCTCGTCCCCGAAACATTAACATCTACAGGAAAACGAGCTTTACGGTTGTCCTCATAGCTCTTTACTTGAGGGAGGAGAGCATAGGCAAAATTGTAACCATGAATAGGGACTTTGATGAGGTGATGTAATTGGAAAGATTAGAGTAAGGAGTGGTAGCAATCTGCATCTGTCTCCTTCTTAATTGATCTGAGCATGTTTGCATTTCTTTATGAGTCCCCTTAGATAGTCCCTGGCCATCTCGGTGCACCCCATTTTTTCGGTGAAGAAGGTGTTGGACCATAGGACATCGCCCGCCTCCCTGCTTTTCTTCGTGGGGCAGAAGTAACGTCTGGGGTGTAGGGTGCGAAAATCACCTTCAGGATACTGCTCTTGGAAAAGCAATCCCTTCCTGTGGATTCGCCCATCCGAGTCTTAAAGGTTAGAGAAGCAGGCCCCAAGGGATTGGCATCGAAAGAGTGCTAGCTTATAGAGAATACCTGCCAGCAGCGCTCGGTCAGATCATCCATCTTATCTGTACTGAAGCTGGATTTCTCATTTTTCGATGACTTCTCCTCGGCGAGAAGGATAGTGTTATGATCAAACATGGTGGGCGATACAGGACTTGAACCTGTGGCCTCTTGCGTGTGAAGCAAGCGCTCTAACCACTGAGCTAATCGCCCCAGAGCGTAGCCATTTTATAATTAAAAAACACCTGTGTAAACAGTGAATAATCACCATCAACAAGTCTATCGCAGTACCACTATATACGATATGGTCAATCATCCGTTAGAGCTCAAAATCGGCACCTATTATTAGATCTTGATATAGTCCAGAGTCCATTTACTACAGTTACAGGCGGATGAGATATAGATCGATCACATGCTACAATAAGGATATCAAGTGCATCATATCGTACAGTAACCAAAGGCAGATTGAACCCAGGTATACAAGGGGAGAAATGACCAATTCTTCGTTTTGCTTCGCAGTGGATGGCCCCAACGGAAAACTGGCAGGGATGGCCAGACCAGGATTACTTCAACCGCTCAATCAAGACCTAGCCATGCTCTTAGAAAACAATGTCCATGCCATTGTCACACTGACAGCAGAAAAATGGATAAATACTACCGAAACTAAGGACCTGTTCGATTATGCGCATTTTCCGATCCCCAACTTCGATACTCCCACCTTGGAACAAACGATAGAGTTCTGTGATTACGTAGATAATCAGATCGGTCGTCATTTTAATGTAGTATGTCACTGCCTATTTGGCGTTGGCAGAACTGGAACCATGCTTGCCTGCTACCGAGTTCACCTAGGGGAATCTCCATCAGAAGCAATCCAAAACGTTCGCAACATAAGACGCGCCATAGAAACCCCAGAACAAGAACAAGCGGTTGTCGAGTACTACAATCACCTCAGGTCACATTGATTAAAACGTTGCTTCTCCCGCCTCTTATACACATAGTGTTTAGAAGAAGACAACTTGATTTCCAAATTAACAGTAAATATACTTTTACGATATAATGTAGAGGATCGTTTCGTTGACATATTGAGAGAACGGTTGTGGTAAAGCAGATTATACAAGGCGTATACGAGATTAGCACCAGGTTTGGAGCCGCTAATGCCTTCCTTATCGATGAACGAGATATGACACTAATCGATACCGGGCCCAAAGGCAGTAGTTCTAAATTAGAGAAGCTAATAAGAGAACTGGGTAGGTCTTCTGGTGAATTGGGCAAGATTATCATCACCCATTGCCACTTCGATCATACAGGTGATGTAGCATCCTTGGTAGAAAAAACCGGGGCTAGTGTAGCAATCCACGAAGCCGATGCAGATTATATCAGTAAGGTAGATCCCTACCCAGCACCAAAGCTAGGACCACTATCCTGGATATGGTCAAGAACGCTACTACCCATACTTGGATCACCTCCGGTAGACCCTGATATACAACTCATGCATAACTATGAATTAGATATTCTCGGTGGACTTAGGGTTATACATACGCCAGGGCATACACCAGGAAGCATTTGTCTATATTCACAAGAAAACCGGATTCTCTTCGCAGGAGACGTCCTCAGAAACAGCCGCTCAAACATCTTATTACCCTACCGACTATTTACTTCAGATTGGGCACAAGCACAAAGGTCACTTGCAGAAATCGCTAAGCTAGAAATAGATACGATTTGCTTCGGGCATGGAGAGACCATCACTCACAATGCATCTGACAAACTGCAGGAACTTATAATGCGATATTCAGTCTGAAAACAAGCATGTTCTTTCACAACAGAAAGGAGTCTATTTTTTGGAGTCCAGGAAAAGGTTTCCTAAAGTCCCCCCATTGGTTCAAGGAGATGACAAAATGAAGATCAAATGGTTGGGGCATGCATCGTTTCTCATCACATCGAGCAATGGAACCAAGATCATAACCGATCCTTACCCCGATGGCATTGTAGCGGCTGCCATGGGTATCCGCTACCCAAAGATCACAGAGACAGCAGATATCGTCACTATTAGTCATAACCACCCCGATCATAACAACGTTGGAGCAATCAGGGGAAAGCCTAGAGTACTAAGGTCCAGTGGTACCAAAGAGGTAGATGGCATCGTAATCAATTCGGTCACAGGATCTCATGGACGTTTTCGAGGACCAACCAAGGTGTTCAAGTTCACAGTAGACGGAATCAATCTCTGTCATCCAGGAGACCTGGTAAGGCTGCTTCGTCCAGATCAATTGAAAGAACTCGGGGAAATCGACGTACTATTCCTACCAGTGATAGGTATCCCATTCTTTGGAAAAATCACCACCCATGCAGCCAGACCGAACCTAGTTTGTGAACAACTGCACCCCAAAGTGATTATCCCCATGCACTTCAGGAACTTGCAGTGCTGGATGCCATTTCCCACGATAGATAATTTCCTCAAACGCGATTATGGTCTACCACATAAGAAACTAAATACTTGCGAGATAGAATTGAGTAAGGATACACTCCCTACTGAGCCCCAGATTATAGTATTACGGTCTGCTAAGCCAAGGACTACCAACGGATCTAATCACCGAGCTTCCCGTTTAAGCCAGATTCCCAACTAAGGCAATTGGCCATCATAAACCAAAAGGAGGCAACAATTCATGACAATTGTAGTGCATAGTTCGTCTTTTGAAGAAGGTGGAACCATCCCTAAGAAATATACATATCTGGCGGACAACGCCTCACCACACATTTCTTGGAGCTCGCTCCCAGAAGGCACAAAGAGCTTGGCCTTGGTGTGTGAAGATCCAGATGCTATTATTGGAACTTGGATACACTGGGTGGTATATGGAATACCAGCCAGCACATCAGAGCTCCCCGAAGGCATCCCACCAGACAATACTATTTTGGGAACAGCGAAACATGGAACAAGTAGCTTTGGCAGTATTGGATATGGTGGGCCATGTCCCCCACCTGGCCCTGCACATAGGTACTGCTTCAAGCTCTATGCACTAGATAGCGATGTAAAACTAGAACCAGGCGCTACACAACCGGACCTGGTTAGTGCAATGCAGGGGCATATTCTGGATGAAGGGCAAATCATAGGCATGTTTGGAACATAGTATAATCTCCGATACCCGTGACATTGCCGATATCTAAGAATAGCCAGCTACTAAATACATAAGCCACATCAATTACCCTTGTCGGTAGTCCCTAAGCGGTAAGAAAATAAAACGATTAGGTTCTTAGCTCCGAGACACATATCGTAGGGGTAACCGGTCAAACGCTTTCTGTCATTTCGAGCGAAGCGCGGCAATCTGGGTAGGTAAGGGGAACAATCTGAACCTACTACCAGTCCTGTCTGCTATGAATCAACCTTCTTTCCACAACACGCCCCAGATTGCCATGTCGCTACCGCTCCTCCTAAGAAACTGGAGGTTTCTTTGTCTAATAACCCGTGTCACTCACGGGTCACATGTTCGCAATGACGCATGGGGTAAACGTCTACACGTAGGGGATGTACTATCAATGGAGTGAAGGAGATGAAGCATGGGTCGATAAACATCATCAGGTTCCAGAACAAGTTCGCTACTGAAGAGACTCTTTCGGAGCTAGGGATGTAACTCCTGACAGAGACTTATGGGGCAAATATCTATAACAGTGTTTTGATCGGATCATTACACCTTCAACTAAGGCTTAAAAAGGATCATATCCCCCACAAGGAGGAATCCTTCAATTGGAACAAACACCTGTTCGCACCGGAATCGCCAACCTACCATTACACTATGGAAAAGCTCCCCCTTGGCTATTCGAAAAGATGATACGACTTGCGAGGGAGATCACCCTATGCATAATAGCGGAGTCCGGTCCACGAGAGATGCTACATCGCATGTCAGATCCTTATTGGTTTCAAGCCTTCGGATGTGTCCTGGGTTTCGATTGGCATTCCAGCGGCATCACAACAACATTGTGCGGTGCTCTCAAGGAAGCTCTTCGAGGCCTGGAATATGATACCGGGCTATTTATAACCGGAGGGAAAGGCCGAACCTCAAGACAACCCCCTCTCGAAATCCAACGTTTTGGCTCATCAATCTCTGCCGATCTCAATAATCTAGTCTATGCCAGTCGAATGACAGCCAAGGTGGATACATCGGCGATCCAAGATGGCTATCAACTCTACCATCATTCTTTTATGTTCACCCAAAATGGTTCCTGGGCAGTTGCACAACAGGGGATGAACAAAACAACCAAATATGCACGGAGATACCATTGGTTGGATTCACAAGTTAATGATTTCGTATGCGAACCACACGCAGCCATATGCACAATGTATAAAGCAAATGTCCTAAATCTTGTGGCAGCAGAGAGCGAAGCAGATAGAAACCTAGTAACCTGCATCGCCACAGAAAACACTCCGAAAAAGAACCTTCTCCACCTGGATCAGTTAAAAAACCTCAACCTTCCCCAGAAACACCATATAACCGTCCACGATATTAATCCATCTAGAATAAGCAAATGATTCTGCCTCACATACAATCGGCAGCCGCAAGGATTTGAGGAATTACTATCACTTGAAGGTATCGGACCAAGGACCATCCGCGCACTCAGTCTAATTGGAGAATTGATATACGGAGTCCCCGCAGGTTTTCAAGATCCTGCACGCTATCCATTCGCTCACGGAGGCAAGGACGGACATCCTTTTCCTGTGGATAGAGGATCATACGATAAAAGCATCGCACTTCTGTCCTATGCCATCCGCAAAGCTCAAATCAATGTAAAAGAGAAGGATATCGCATTGCGCCGCCTAGAATCATCACAAATTGCTTGACTAAGATTAAATATGTGATGTAGTATGTGGCCTGAGAATGCGAGTTATTGCTGGTCAGGCCAAAGGCCTTCACCTCGAATCACCTAACAAATCCACCGTCAGACCCACGACTGAGCTGGTGCGCGGAGCGATTTTTTCAATGTTGGAGGTCATGATTGATGATTGGACACCAGCACTTGACATGTATGCTGGTAGCGGAGCATTGGGGATCGAAGCTATTAGCCGTGGCGCCCAATGGGTTGACTTTGTGGAACAAAACGCCAAGTGTTGTAGCATAATTAAGAGCAATCTAGGGAGAGTGGGATTTCAGGATCTGGCTCATGTATACTGTATGAATGCACATCAGGCCCTTTCTCGTCTTACTTCCAAGTATAAGCTCGTATTAATGGACCCCCCTTATACTAATGTTGCGATACCGAGTACAGTTGAGAGACTACTCGCTTCTGCCTTGATTAACGGTGATTCTACTGTGGTTGTGCAGCATTCCCTTAGTTGCTCGTTGTCTGAAGCCATTGGATGTTTCAGCCTTATTAAGAACCGTCACTATGGGGATACCTGTATTTCTATCTACCAGAAAGGAGCATTGCCTTGCTCATAGCTCTTTATCCTGGCAGTTTCGATCCTATTACCAATGGACACATCGATGTCATTACTAGGGCAGCAGCACTCTTTGATGAGCTCGTAGTAGGAGTATTCGATGCCCCTCCCAAGAACCTCTCCTTCAATACCGAGGAGAGAGTCAAGATGGTCAGAGATTCGGTAACCCACCTCAAGACTGTGCATGTTAAACCATATGCCGAACTCACAGTCAACTTCGCAGATTCTATAGGAGCGAAAGTTATTGTAAGGGGTCTGCGAATGGGGTCTGACTTCGAGAGGGAGTTTGACATGGCATTGATGAACAAGAAGCTGGCCCCTCATATAGAATCACTCTGCCTTATGGCCAGTGCAGAGCATCAATTCATTAGTTCCAGCTTGCTGAAGGAAGTAGTCCAATGGGACGGCTGCATCGAGGAATTCGTACCCAAACATGTAGCTGCTGCATTAAGAAAGAAGTACTGTTGAGGCATAGTCTTAGAGGAGGTACCAAAGGTGGCATACACGATTTCTGATGAGTGTATCAGTTGTGGAGCCTGCGAACCCGAGTGCAAGAACCAAGCCATAAAAGAAGGAGAAACCACCTACATTATTGAAACAGACAAGTGTACAGAATGCGTTGGTTGGTCCGATTCTCCTAGATGCGTCGAGGTCTGTCCAGTGGATGCTTGTATAGCAGATCCAGCTCACAAGGAAAGCCATGATCAGTTACTGGAGAAATGGCAGAAGTTGCATCCAGGGCAAACCCCAGAATCAACATAGGTCTTAAATCAACGTTCGGATATAGAGGCAATCTAGAGCCGAACAAATACAATAAACCGTAATAGGCAATATATCAGCGGGTGATTGGGGGACTAACGCTGCAACTCTGGGAGAGCTTGCGTCAATAAGGGTTTTGCGGTAGACTCTCGCTGATCAGTAACAGAATCTTAAGTTGATTTATTAGCAAGTGCTTTTCAAGCTCTTTCTCTGTTAATGTGGTCCCAAGATCATCTAATATTGTATTATCATAGAATAATAATTTGCTCTTATACGTCTCACACCCTCGGTGCGCCGAGATAGTACCGCTTGGGGCTTGACTTAGAGAGGAGTGGTGTTTATACTCCTTCTGGTTGGAATGCCCGAGTGGCGCAAAGGTAGCGCAACCGACTTGTAATCGGTAGGTTAGAGGGTTCGAATCCCCTCTCGGGCTTATGTGGAGGGGTGGGTGAGTGGTTAATACCAACAGACTGTAAATCTGTCGCCTGGAAAGGCTACGTAGGTTCGAATCCTACCCCCTCCACCGGAGGAGTTGTTTTCTGTTTATTCTAGTTTTCTCTTGCCTATTCTCCATACTTGCAGAATACGCCCGCATAGCTCAGTCGGTAGAGCGCGTTCTTGGTAAGAACGAGGTCACCAGTTCGAATCTGGTTGTGGGCTTCGTAAATTTAAGGAGGTCCAAAGTTGTCCAAGCAGAAATTTGAACGAGCTAAGCCGCACATAAACGTAGGAACAATTGGCCATGTTGATCACGGAAAGACTACGTTAACTTCAGCTATTACAAGGACATTAAGTGCAACAGGTCAAACTTCGTTTCGTCCATTTGATAGCATAGACAACGCTCCTGAGGAAAAGGCAAGAGGTTTGACCATTGCTATTGCTCATATCGAGTATGAGACGCAGAAACGTCACTATGCCCATGTGGACTGTCCAGGTCACGCCGACTATATCAAGAACATGATCACTGGAGCGGCACAGATGGATGGTGCAATTCTTGTTGTCAGTGCACCCGACGGCCCTATGCCCCAGACAAGAGAGCATATCTTGCTGGCTCGACAGGTCGAAGTACCATGCTTAGTGGTAGCCCTTAATAAAGTAGATGCCATGGATGATCCAGAACTTCTAGACTTGGTGGAGCTCGAACTTCGCGAGTTGCTGAGCAAGTACCAATTTCCCGGAGACGACATCCCTATCATTAGACTTAGTGCTCTTAAGGCGGGGGAATGTGGCTGTGGTAAGAGGGAATGTGAGTGGTGTGGCAGTATATGGAAACTGATGGATACTGTAGATGAATATATTCCTCTTCCGATAAGAGACCGAGATAAGCCCTTCATTATGCCAGTTGAAGACGTATTCAGTATCAAAGGTCGTGGCACCGTACCTACAGGCAGGGTAGAGAGGGGAATGATCAAGGCAGGTGATGAGGTAGAGATAGTTGGATACAAACCGACTAAAAAGACTGTGGCCATCAGCCTTGAGATGTTTCACAAGATCCTGGACGACGCTGAATCTGGAGATGCCGTCGGCGTGTTGCTGAGGGGTGTAGAAAGAGGGGATATCGAGAGAGGCATGGTTTTGGCCAAACCAGGTTCTGTCAAGCCCCATACAAAAGCCGAAGCTCAAGTCTATATTCTTTCGAAGGAAGAGGGAGGCAGACACACACCTTTCTTCACTGGATATAAACCTCAGTTCTATATTCGAACTTCCGATGTAACGGGAAGCATCGACCTACCGGAAGGAATGGAGATGGCCATGCCCGGTGATGATGTTAAGATGACAATCAATCTGATGTTCCCTGTTGCTCTTGAGGAAGGTTTGCGTTTCGCTATCAGGGAAGGCGGAAGAACTGTAGGAGCAGGTGTCATAACCAAGATTCTCGAATAGAAAGGGATTACCTAGATCGCGCTATTATAGAAGGCGGTGATTTCAAGGTGTCTAAAGGTTTGGTAGGTTAAATGGCAAAGAAGGGGGAAGCCCGGATTATCATTCACTTGGCATGCTCCGAGTGCAAAGAGAGGACGTATACTTCAACCAAGAACAAGAAGAATGATCCCCAACGCTTGGAACTCAAGAAATACTGTCCTCGATGTCGTACGCATGCAGTCCATCGTGAAGCAAAATAGTTCATTTTTGTAGCCAATACTTGCAGGAGGGTATTCACTAGCTTAGTCTAGAGAAATGGCAAGGGTCACAACAACTAAAAGTATTCGTCCAAGGTTTAGTTTCATCGGTAACAGGTTCAAATTCATTGGAGACGTCGTCGGTGAGCTAAGAAAGGTCATGTGGCCTACTCGGCAAGAGTTGCTACGGTTGACCATTATGGTTCTTCTGACATGTGCATTGTTTGCGACCATATTGGGGTTATTTGACTGGGGTTTTAACAAGCTGGTTATGGACGTCTTCATAGGAAAGTAACGACAGATTATGGTAGCAAATGATAGGCGCTGGTACGTGGTCCATACATATGCTGGTTCTGAGGAGAGGGTGAAAGCCAACCTTGAACAACGTATCAAGTCCATGAACTCCGAAGATGTTTTTGAGGTATTAATACCAACAGAAGACGAAGTAGAAGTTCATGAAGGCAAGCGGCGTGTTGTCCCCAAGAAGATCTTTCCTGGTTATGTATTGGTTGAAATGAGGATGACACCCGAAAGCTGGGAGGTTGTTCGAAATGCCCCCGGAGTAACCGGCTTTGTGGGAAACACGAATCAACCGGTGCCATTAACAGAGAAAGAGATTTCCAGGGTTCTTAGGCGAATGGAAGTGAAAGAGCCAAGGGTGAAGGTTGGTCTAAGTAAGGGAGAACGTGTACGAATTACCGATGGCCCATTCGTAGACTTCATCGGCACCATAGATACGCTCAACCACGATAAAGGAAAGGCGCGGGTGTTGGTATCGTTCTTTGGTCGGGAGACACCCGTGGAATTGGATTTCCTACAGTTAGAAAGGCTATGATACAATGGCTAAGAAAGTGAAAGCTATCGTCAAATTGCAGATTCCCGCAGGCAAGGCTTCGCCTGCTCCTCCAATTGGTCCAGCATTGGGTCAACATGGGGTCAACATAATGGGATTTTGTAAGGAATACAATGAGCGCACCTCTTCCCAAGAAGGATCGATCATCCCAGTGGAACTTACTATCTACGAAGATAGGTCTTTCACTTTCGTGACCAAGAAACCTCCTATGTCTGAATTATTAAAACAGGCATTAGGAGTCGAAAAAGGGAGCAACACCCCAGGGAATAAGATAGTCGGTAGTCTCTCAAACGATAAGATCCGGCAGGTTGCTGAGACCAAGATGAAGGATCTCAATAGCAGCGATATCGAAGCCGCGATGAGGGTGGTGAAAGGAACAGCGCGTAGTATGGGGATAGAGGTGGAGGATAATTAGGCAATGGCAAAGAAAGGTAAGCAATACTCTCAGGCGGAAAAAGCGAGAGACAAATCGAAGTCATATTCGCCAGAGGAAGCTATTGAACTAGCAAAGCAAGTTAGTTATGTAAAGTTTGACGAATCATTGGAGATGCACCTTAGGACTGGCCTGGATCCTAGGAATGCTGAACAGCAGATGAGAGGTATCGCATTGCTTCCCCATGGATTAGGTAAGCCTGTAAGGATATTGGTTTTTGCACAAGGAGAAGCAGTCAGGATCGCTGAAGAAGCAGGTGCAGACTATGTCGGTGCTGATGATTTGGTCAAGAAGATTGAGGAAGGCTGGCTTGACTTCGATGTATCCATAGCCACACCTGATATGATGTCTAAGGTAAGCAAGCTTGGCAAAATCTTGGGTAGAAGAGGATTAATGCCCAACCCAAAGGCAGGAACTGTAGTTCAACAAGGGGACATTCCTCGTGTAATCCAAGATGCCCGTAAGGGAAGGGTTGAGTTCAGGCTAGATAGAACTGCTAATATTCACGTCACACTAGGCAAAGTGAGCTTTGAATCCCAGAAACTCCTGGAAAACATGGCCGCCGTTATTGAAGCCATCACCAAAGCGAGACCCAGTGGAGCCAAAGGGCAGTACATCAAAAATATATCGCTTGCAACCTCAATGGGACCAGGATTCAAACTCGATCTCAGGTCCACCTTGGCTATGAAGATCGGATAGCTTTGCTTCTTCAAAGAAAAGAGCGGCGATGGCAGGAATTGTTACCTATGGAGCATATGTTCCAATCTATAGGTTAGGGCAGCATGTTTTAGGAGCAGTTTGGGGAACCTCTTCTGGTCGGGGAGAGAAAGCTGTAGCTAATTACGATGAAGATGCCATAACCATGGCAGTGGAGGCAGTCACAGACTGCCTTAAAGGTATAGATCGTAAATCAATCGATGCCCTGTACTTTGCATCCACCTCACCTCCTTATCGAGAAAAGCAATGTGCCAGCATTGTAGCTGCGGCAGCAGATCTGCGGCGAGATATAATCACCTTTGATTTCGCCAATTCATTGAGATCTGGAACGAACGCCCTACGTGCTGCAATTGACTCAGTTAAGGCAGGATCCTGTAGTAGGGTTGTTGTTGTTGCATCAGATTGTCGCTTACCTGCACCTAATTCAGCCTCCGAGTCTCTTTTAGGTGATGGCGCAGCCGCATTACTAATCGATAACTCAGAACTCTCTGCAACCATTGAATATCAATACACAATATCCAGTGAGTTTCTCGACACATGGAGAACAGAACAAGACAAGTATCCACGAATGTGGGAGGATCGTTTCGTCTATTCCGAGTATGTCACCCAAATAAAAGAAACAGTATCTGCACTCACTCAAAAGGCTAGACTTAGCGCCGACGACTTTAACAAGGCTGTTATCTACGCGCCAGACTCTCGTAGGCATCAGGATATAGCAAAGGCTCTGAGGCTTGACTATAAAAACAAAGTGCAGGATCCGTTATTCGATCAATTGGGTAACACTGGGGCAGCATTTTCCATGATGATGCTCGTCTCCGCGCTCGAAGAAGCCAATTCTGGAGACAAGATACTCTTTGTCAGTTATGGCGATGGATGTGATTCAATCATCTTGCAGACAACAAAACAGATATGCAGGATTAAAGATCGCAGAGGAATGAAGTATCACCTCTCTTCAAAAATGGACCTGCCTTCTTATGGTAAGTATCTTCGCTTCCGCAATCTCCTGGAATGGGAAGCAGAATTACGTCCACCAGATCGAACCAGCCTCACTCTAGTCAACAGGCAGCGGAGATCGATATATGCGCTAATAGGTCAAAAATGCAAGTGCTGCGGAGGCATTCAATATCCTCCCCTGAAAATCTGTAGTTGGTGTCAGGAAAAGGGTCAGTTCGAGGAATTTTCTCTGCAAGATAAGAAGGGCAACCTATTTACCTATAGCATGGATGAACGGGCCATGGAGGTTGATCTACCAAATATATTGTGTACCGTTGACTTCGAGGGTGGTGGTAGATTCTATAGCCAGGTTACAGATCGGGATCCAGAGAAGCTTGAGATAGGAATGGCCATGGAGCCCACCTTTAGAAAGATTCATGACGGCTCTGGTGTTCACAACTACTTTTGGAAGGTTCGACCCGTCAGGGTTGACATGCAAGGCAAGTAAATGGAAAGCATCAAGAATCGAGTTGCTGTTGTAGGCATGGGTTGTACGCAGTTTGGCGAGCTGTGGGATAGGGATGCAGATTCACTGGTGTTGGAAGCGACAGATGAAGCGTTACAAGATGCAGGGATAGAATTAAAGGACATTCAAGCAGCATGGGTAGGCACAATGTTGGGGATGACAGGCATGGTTCTATCATCCGCACTCCAAAGCCAGTACATTCCGGTCACCAGAATAGAAAACGCCTGTGCTACAGGGCAAGATGCATTACGCAATGCTTGTTACGCTGTTGCCGCCAAGGTATTTGACATTGTGCTAGTAGTGGGAGTTGAGAAGCTAAAGGACGAGGGATATGGAGGGCTTCCACTTGGGATGAGTGCAGACGGATTCCATCCCGTATATGGAGCGCATGGAACAGCGCCTGGACGCTACGCACTCGCTGCTACTAGATACTTTCATCGCTATGGGTTGACAAGGGAGGAAGGGAAAACCCTCCTGGCAATGATATCTGTCAAGAGTCATCACAATGGAGCCCGCAATCCCAAGGCTCACATGCGAAGGGAAGTGACCTTAGAACAAGTTATGAAGGCCCCGATTATAGCTTGGCCCTTGGGTCTTTTTGACTGTTGTGGAGTTACGGATGGGGCCTCTGCAGCAGTTCTATGCCGACCAGAAGATGCCCGTCGGTTTCGTGATGATTACATGGTATTCAAGGGTTTTGGCCTCTCCGCAGGTCCAGGTATGGGTAAGAGTAAGACAGATTACGATTACACGCATTGGGAAGAGACCTGGCGAGCTGCAACACAAGCCTACGCAGAGGCAGGAATAAAAGAGCCACGCAAAGAAATCAATATGGTAGAATGTCATGATTGCTTCTCTATTGCAGAGCTGGTTGCGGTTGAATCCATGGAAATCTGCGAAAGAGGTCACGCAAAGGAAGATGTAGATTCCGGCGCATGGACTCAAGAAGGCGAGATCCCCGTTAACCTCAGTGGAGGTCTCAAGTCCTTTGGCCATCCCATAGGCGCAAGTGGATGTCGCGAGGTTTATGAAATATACAAACAAATACAAGGTAAGGCAGAAGAACCTTCGCGCCAGTTGAAGGACGTTCGTTTAGGATTGGCCCACAATCAAGGGGGGCATCCCGGTAGGTTTATATGTGGAGTGGCCATTCTTGGCGCATCTCAGGAGTAGTACAATAGAATTATAGTTACCATAGTCGCCCATGACAGCAGGTGCATTGGAGCTTAAAGGTTTGCCTGCCGAGGCTGAGTTGCTTTATATGACAATGCTATTGGTATATAGCAAAGTCAAATTAAGCCCTTATGCCTCAAAGGCAAAGGGTTTTTTTGTTTTTTGGAGTATCGATTAAAGGCTAGCGGCTGTTACATGAACTATGTTGATAGAACTCTATTTTCATAATATTGCTTAAGCACCATCATGGGTAACAGCCTTGGCCGAAAGGAGACCTTATGCAATCAAAACAGGAAACGGTCGAGCAGCTTTCTGAGAAACTCTCGGGATGTAGCATTGCTATCATAACCAACTACCAAGGACTGACAGTAGCCCAGATGAGTCAGTTGCGACGCAAACTGAGAGAATCATCAGTGGAGTACAGAGTAGTAAAAAACACCTTGGCTCGTCGTGCAGCAGACGCCACTGGCAAGGAAGATATCAAGCCATTTCTAGAGGGTCCTACAGCCATAGCTTTTGCTAGTGGCGAAGTTACGGAACCAGTCAAAGTGCTGACAGATTTCATCAACACCTCCAAGCTACCATTGAAGGTTAAAGGCGGGATGATGGACACACAAATACTCTCGCCAAAGGATATCAACACCATAGCAACAATACCTCCTAGAGAAGTATTGTTGGCCCAAATGTTAGGAGGATTGCAAACCCCCATTGCGTCTCTACTGTCCATCATGAATGGTCCCATGGCTGCATTCTTGCGAGTGTTAGATGGCAGAAGAAGACAGCTCGAAGGAAACTAGAGGCAACTACAATACGTAAAGCGCCTTAAATGCACTTTATAGAACACAGGTAATTGACTGATTCGGTATAAACGAAAAAAGGAGGATAATATCGATGACAAAAGATGAGATCATGGAAGCCATCAAACAGATGACAGTCATTGAACTCGCAGAACTGGTAAAGGACTTAGAAAATGAGTTTGGAATCAGTGCAGCCCCTGTGGCCGCTGTTGCAGCAGGTCCAGCTGTTGCAGCTGGTGCGGCTGCACCTAGTTCCGCAGATGAAGAAGAACAGTCGGAATTCAATGTCATCCTCAAAGATGTTGGCCCCAACAAGATCAATGTGATCAAAGCAGTACGAGAGGTAACAACTCTAGGCCTGAAGGATGCCAAGGAATTAGTCGAGTCTGCACCAAAGCCAGTAAAGGAGAAGGTGGGTAAAGAAGACGCCAATACAGCCAAACAGAAGCTCGAGGAAGCAGGAGCCACTGTCGAGATTACCTAGAGTGTCGTATCTAACATCATTCATAGTAACCAGTTTATGCAGATCTTAGCGTAGTAACGGAGATCTTTTTTAGGCATCTTGTCTCATCTTTTCCGGTTTCAGAGAGATGGACAAGATGCTTTATCTCTACTGTGAATATGTGAGCAATATCACCTGACTCTCTGATGGCATGTTTGAACGGGTAACATTCAGTTTTTCCTGCCTAGCTAGCTCCTTCGCTCCCATCTCACGAAGGAATCCATCTACACCATCTAGCCATGGTGTAATATCCGTACCATAATGCATGGGAATAATGATCTTAGGATTAGCCAGCCTCACTACTTCTGAAGCAACCTTGGCATCTATGGTATTGCCCCCTCCAACTGGAACCATGAGTATTTCTATGTTGCCCAGCTCTTCTACCTCGTGCAGGGACAAACTATGGCCTAGGTCTCCCAAATGGCATATCACAATATCATCTATTTCTATTGAATAAATGGTATTCTTTCCCCGAATAGCTCCTTGTTCCCTGTCATGATATGATCCAACGCCAGTTATCAATATATCCGCAACCTCATATTCACCTGGACCACTGATAACCTTGGGATCATTGCCTATGGCAAGATAGTTGCGGTGACCGGCATGAAGATGACTCAGGGTTACCACATTGGCCACTAGTTTGCCTAGATTATATGCCATCTGCGGACCACACGGGTCGGTTACAAGTGTCGCCTCCTTGCCCTTAATTCTGAAGCAACTATGCCCAAGCCAAATGATCTCCATTGCTACCCCTCTAGTTCATGTTCATTAAATAAGATAGATGATATCATTGTTATCAAAATGCTGCTCTGTCATCAAAACACCCATCACCAAAGTGATGAGTATATGCCAACTACCACAAATATTCATGTACTTGTGGTAGAAACTACCATTGTGCAATTCGATGCTAGCACTAATAGCATAACAAACCACTACCATTATGGCGAAGAGTACATTGAAACACAAGTCTATGCAGGTTTCTTAATGCAATCTAAGAGCTACAAAAAAACACCATATCAATCCCGGGAGATATCTCATGAAAGTCGTAAACGAGTGTTACACGTGTCTAACTAGGCTAATCAACCAAGCTAGTCAGCTCGCTACAGATGATAAGGCCATACGAGAGGAGGCAAAATGTAGTGGAATGAAGGTCCTTGACACAGATTTCTGCTTGGATGCAGTATCAATAGTCATCGCGACCAAGATTCACAAGGCCATCAGATATGTCAGTGGTACTGCCGATCCCTATCTAGATATGAAGAAAAAGGAGCTTACCCTTGCTCGTAGTGTAAGCACCAACCTCAGAACTCACTACACAGAAGACCTCCGAGGTCACCTACAGTTTGCTGCCCTAGGTAATTCCCTGGATTTTTTTAGACCCCTCAGCGAGACAAAGCGTCGAATGAATAAGCCTGTTGAGTTCAAGATCGATCATTCTCAAGTCTTTCAGACAAGACTAGAGAAAGCACAACAAGTGCTGTACTTGGCCGATAATGCAGGTGAAATCTTCTTTGATTTGCCCCTCCTAGGTTGGATGAGACAATATACCAAGGTAATCTACGTTGTTAAAGCTAGCCCGGTACAGAACGATCTAACCCTAGAAGACGTGCGCAAAGCAAGTTTGCTATCGGAAGTATCACCTGTTATAACCACTGGAACCGCTACTCCGGGTATAGATTTGGCATTAGCCTCCACAGAGTTTAAGCAAGCATTCTCATCCAGCGACCTGATATTCGCAAAGGGGATGGGATTCTATGAATCGTTATCCGAATTGCCAGCCAACAACAGGTATTTTCACTGTCTAATGGCAAAATGCCAACCGGTAGCAAAGTCTATTGGGGTACCTCTTGATAGTTATGTGGCAATGATGCGTTAAGGAACACCATGAAAGCAACCGCCCCATTATGATCAAGAGAGTATTTCCTATCCTTGCGATATCAGTATTCTCATCTATGATAGGAGTGGGTATTATTACACCGCTTCTACCCCAATACGCAGAGGACTTAGGAGCTACCATAATCGGAATCGCAGTCATATTCTCTGCGTTCTCACTTTCACGTGCAGTTTTCACTCCACTTATTGGGCGTGCCTCTGATAAAAGAGGACGAAAAATGTTCATATCAGCTGGACTCCTTGCCTTTGCCATTATCTCGATCGCTTATGTCTGGGCAGACACGGTTCCAGAATTGATCCTGGTTCGCCTGCTACATGGTACTGCAGCAGGTATGATTATCCCAATAGCTCAAGCCTATATCGGAGACCTATCACCCCAAGGTCAAGAAGGAAGATGGATGGGGTACTTCAACGCTGCATTTATGGCCGGATTCGGCCTCGGGCCTCTAATTGGCGGCATTATGAAAGACTATGCGACTATAAATGTTGCGTTCTACACCATGGGAGCACTCAATATATTAGCCCTAATTCTCGCTCTTCTCCTCCTTCCCGACACCCAAGGCAAACGAGTTGAAGGAGCCCCTTTATTCACTGCGATGAAGAGTGGAGTGATCCGAGGTTTATTTGCCTTTCGTTTAACCAATGCCATGGGAAGGGGAATCCTTTTTGCCTTTCTTCCCCTCTTCGCTGGAGAAGATAGTGCTATTGGATTGACCTCAGTACAGGTAGGAACGGCCTTAACAGTAAATGTACTGCTTATATCGCTTCTTCAAGTACCCTTGGGACGATTCGCCGATAGGTTTTCTACCAAAAAGGGATTAGTTGCAATAGGTAGCTTAGTAGACGTGATGATACTTTGCCTCATCCCCTTTTCTACAAACTTCACTCAGATTATCCTCCTATGCGTGATTGGAAGTACAGGAAGAGCCTTTTCCCTACCATCTGCCTCGGCTATGACGGTTGAAGAGGGTAGGAAATATGGCATGGGAACAACCACAGGGATATTCAACACAGCGATGAGCCTCGGCGTGGCCATAGGCCCATTCTTGGGTGCAACTACCGCAAGTCTAACAAATGTATCCCCAGTCTTTTTTTTCGGAGCGATTGTGGGTACACTGGGAATCACAGCGTTTGTATGGTTCACTAGAGGACAGTAAATGGATCAAGACACCATAGTAGCAATATCAACTCCAATCGGGGAAGGAGGCATCGGAATTGTTCGCCTCAGTGGACCTGATACGTATTCCATCGTGCAAAGGATCTTTCGCGGTAAACTGACAAGAAACCGTAGTCTCTGCTATGGACACATAAAGAATCCAGACAGTCAAGAGACAATCGATGAAGTCCTTGTTTCTTTTATGGCTTCTCCTCATACATACACGAGAGAAGATATGTCGGAGATTAACTGCCATGGAGGATCAGCTCCCCTGCAACAAGTCCTTAAATTAGTTCTAAATCATGGTGCAAGACTGGCCAATCCGGGAGAATTCACACTCAGGGCTTTCCTTAACGGAAGAATCGACCTTGCTCAAGCCGAAGCGGTGATGGACGTTATCCAAGCTAAAACCGAGACTAGCTTGGTCATGGCTATGAAGGGACTAGAAGGTCACCTATCCGCTGCGGTTAGAGAGATTCGCAATGAGTTACTCTCGGTTCTTGCCTATATCACTGTCAAAATAGACTTCCCCGATGATGATATAGAAGAACAGGAGATATTCCTGCCTCTCATAAATTCTCGTAAACTTTTATGTCACTTAATTGCAGAGGCAGATAACGGGATAATATATCGGCAAGGAATACAGACAGCGATCGTAGGACGTCCTAATGTCGGCAAGTCTAGTCTATTAAATAGACTTCTAAGACAAGAGCGGGCTATCGTAACTCCCATACCTGGAACCACTAGAGACACCATCGAGGAAATAGTGAACATACAGGGTGTTCCATTTGTATTAGTCGATACAGCCGGCATATTGGACAGCACAGATCCCGTCGAATCTCTAGGAATAGAGAGAAGTCGAATGGCCATAGAACAGTCCGATATTATCCTATTCGTTATTGATGTAAGCAGTCCAATAGCAGAAGATGATACAAGCGTCCTCTCTATGGTAGACAATAGAAGAACGCTTCTGGTGGCAAACAAGTGCGATTTGCCCCAGAAGGCCCAGCCACAAAACCTGGCAAAACAGGTGGTGTTTACCTCCGCTCTCTCCGGTAAAGGAATGAGCGATCTGGAACATAGAATGGTGGAAATAGCATTGGGTGGAAAAGTCTTTGCTACGGAGACCCTATTGGTCAGCAATCCTCGACACAAAAACGCAATGGAACGAGCTGCTGATAGTCTAGATCAAGCCATTTCTAGCGCAGAAACATCCCTTCCTGAAGAACTAATCGCCATTGACCTCAGCATGGCAGTCAGTGCTTTAGGGGAGATCACTGGTGAAACGCTGCAAGACGACCTCCTGGAGACCATCTTCAACCAATTTTGCATTGGAAAGTAAGACCTATATTTTGTGATAGGTTTAAAAGAGTATCCTAGACTACACGAACTTCAATATATGCAGACGGCCATTAGGGTTTAACTATGTTCTTACTGGTATCGAACTTGGCCTCATCAACTATACGGCCATTATGTACTATCTCGACCTTAATCATATGTTGATCAGGAGATATCCTCATCACAGTGACTGGGACATTAGCTGTCATCCATCCGGAACCTAATGAAAAAGTCTTACTACAATACCAGTTTCCTCCATCAAAACAAGCTCGGAGATAGGCATTATTTGCATAAGCTGTACCCCAGTTCTTAACAGTGAAACCCAATTCATATTCATTGTCATCGGCAACCCAACTACAGTTGCTTGCAAGCCTAAGCATAGAACGGGGCACAAGGTTATAGATTTCACCTTCCATGCGTTTGTACTTCAAATCAATTTCACCTAAAGCCCATCCTTGTCGAGTAGTCTCCAAATAGTAATACTCCCGTCCTTCATGTATATAACAAGTACCTGAATAGTCGTCACCAGCAACCGCCACCCCCATGTGTCCAGGTTCATCTTCACTGTCAGGAGCAAAACTAACTAGGGCCACCCGATATCCCATTAGCTTCAACACTGCGGAAGCTAGTATAGACTTGTCTTCACAATCACCGACCCCATCAACCAGTGTCTCCAACGGATACCGAGGATACTCTTTTAAATCCTTGCTTTCATCATCCCCTACATATTCAATACAATGCTGTATAAAAGATGCGACGAAATTCACAGTGTTTTCATCGCTAAATCCTTTACTTCGGGAGATCTTATTCAGCTCATCGGCTAGAACCTCGATAGCTACGTCATCACTTGGATCAGTGACATATACCGAATAATCGGCATCCTTAGTGACTGCCCTGTCAAGATTAACGTAATACTTATAGAGATCCGCTGGTACCGGTAAGTGCAGCTCAACTGGATGACTTCGTCCCTTGTTTTCCTGCAAGTACTCCCAGGAATAGTCCATATATATATAGGGACCCGTCGTATCCGGTGGCGATGGGATGAAACTCTCTACCGTTTGCTCGGAGAGGCTAGGTCGAGTGAACAATGCAAGCCACTCATACGAACAACCCGAAAGAGTGGTTATAATGCCAATGATAATAATAGGTATTACTAGAAGGAGCAGTCGTCCCCTAAACAGAACAATCCCCCATAGTGTAAAAACTGCACTTAGCCAACTATGCCAGGCTATACAAAATCAACCATATACCAACAAGAATAAAATAAGCTGCAACCATGTATGCAAGCAGCTTAGGGTGCCATATAATCAGTATACCGAAGGCCACTGATATAATGCCAACGATAAGACCGGGTTCGATTAGCAAGCCCCCCTTTCCTCACTTGCATGTATGTCTAGACTCGATACTACAGACACACACTGACACAAATAAATATTTTACCACTTACATATCGAGTTCGCTATGGAAATTAGGGAAGATTACCAGAGTTTATGTTATGACTACTGAAGATATTGTTTGTTAGCCAATGGCTTTCATCCTCTTGGGGATTCACCCCTGGCTCATTCTGTGAGGTATCCACAACCCCACCAGTCATAATAATAGCCTGATCATAATCATTGGTTGAGTTCTCATAAATCCTATTAAATCTGGTTGTATTTTCTTCTGGCATACGCTCCAATATTCCCTGAAGAGTCTCTCTATGTCTATCAGCTTGAGTCTCTAATGTCTCACGTATCTCACTTACCCTTTGCTGCACATTGGAATTCTCTCTCTCTGCCTGAACTGAATCCTTCACGGCACCAAGATGGGAAGAAAGCCGAGAGCTCACCTCTTCTACCTCACCCATATCACCCTTCTCACTAGCAACATAAGCCATTTCCTCACTTCTCCTCTCGGCAAACTTGGTGTGCAGCTCAGCCTTTTCCATATTAGAAAAGGTTAGTGTCAACTGTACATCCTCCGAGGCCGTCTTAACTGGATAGAGCGCATCACCAGGCATACTAGAAGAAGAAATTGCAACGACTCCACTACCTACCACTAAGAGAACAAGAACAGCCACAATAGCAGTGGCCCATCTCGGGTGCCAGATATAGATAGGGAGAGATCGAGACTCCTTCCTCTTACGTTCATACTGTATATTGGAGATAAATTGCTTTTGTGCAATAGCCTTAAATCCCGGTCTTGGTTGAATATTAGACGACTGATGAGCGATGGCCACAGCTTCGAGAAGTGGTCTAAGCATACCCTCGTGCTCAGGATAGCGCATAAGACACTGCGCAACAGTATCTCCCCTAGCCATCCGATCTATGCATTCATCGAGTATTCTTTCTAGTTCTGGGGTACTCACCCTACATCTCCATCTGTTCCGGAACAATTATTTTGCGAAGCGCCACCAATGCACTATGCTGCAATGCCTTTATAGCACCCTCACTCTTGCCCATCGACTTAGCAACATCTGCTGTGGACAAACCAGCGTTAAAACGTAGTAATATCACCTCTCTCTGAGCCTTAGTCAAACGACTACAAGCTTCAATCAAAGCCTCTGCCCTAAATACCTTCTCAGCATCTTCAACAGGGTCTTCGAAAGATGGCAAATCAATATCATCTAGTGGCAACTCATGAGCTTTCTTATTCTTCCGATAATAATCCACCACCTGGTTATGGGCTATACGAAACAACCAAGAGGCAAAAGGAAATCCCTTCCATTTATAAGATCCGACCGACTCCCATGCTTTGAGAAATACTTGCTGAGTCAGGTCCTCCGCCTCTGATTGATTGCCAACCTTAAAAACGATATAGCGATACATCTTGTCAAAGTATCTCTCATATAATTGACTGAAGGCCTCTGTATCACGTTGCTGGGCTCTACGGGCAAGGCTTTCTTCGTCATCCTGCACCTGGTAGCCTCCCTCTGCACCGATATGTTTTGTCTACCTTATGCATAATAATATAAACGAAAAATCCTCTCAAAAGGATAGTACCAAAGGGAAGCTCCGATTGACCATGATATTTGAAAACATACCTATAGTTACATACAATAAGTATATTCCAAGACTCGAATTTGGTACACCCGATTCATAGGAGGTCGAAATGTCCACTTTTAATATTGACATGTTTTCCCAAACAGCTCAATCAATTAGGAGAAAGGCCCAAAAGGAAAAACGCATAATGATAAATCCATCCTCCGATGAGCTGAGAGCACTTACGGCAAAGGAACCTGGTGTCCGTAAGACCAAGTATGATAATTTCGTCGCCGAAAGCGAACCAACTTCCAGAGCTCAAGTTTTCACCAAGAACAACCAGGATCACAAGTTTGGAGAGGCTGAACGTCGTCTGCTCATCCAGTGCAAAAATGCACTCGCCCAAGATAGGCTTCTTTCCATCGATCGAGTTGTAGGTAGCAGCAATAGTGGGACAACAGTTAGACTGACAATACCAGAAAGGTTTGCCCATGTCGCCTATGGAGGGGGGAACCTGTTTGGCTACACGACGGGAGTTGTCGAACAGCCTACATATGAGATCATCATGTTCAGCGACGATGCCTTTGAAGCCAATAAGACCAGACCCCTACCAGAAAAGGATATCACCATCCGCATTGCCATGTTGGACGACGGAAGGGTTGTCAAGATAGTCAGAAATGGTAACTACATCGGCGAATACAAGAAGGGGGTATTTGCGGCAGAGGATTGGATTACTAAGAGCAGACGTAATGGTATCTTCCTTCATGCAGGTTGTCGGGAAGATCATCTTGAATCAGCGCATGGAGACTATCGAACTCAAAGAACGCTGCTCATAGCCTTAAGCGCAAACGGAAAAACAACCACAACCTCCAAAATCCTAGCAAGAAAAGGTATGGAGAAATCATGGCTTATTCAAGACGATGGAGGAGCTCTTATGCCGGATGGCTCATTTCATGGATTTGAGAGTCGCGGTATCTTCGTTAAAACGGAAAACGTAAATCCAGGGGAACAGACAGAGATATTCTACGGACTGTTAAAGCCAGAAACCGTATGCGAAAACGTCTATGTGGATGAAGATGATGATTTTGACTTCTGTAATTTTGAGATAACCTCAAATGGCAGGGCTGTGGTTTTGCGGCGGGATTTCATGCACACTAGTCCATATATCGACGTAGAGCATATCGATAATGTGATCTTAATTAGTAGAGGTCCCCTGATACCAGCAATATGCAAGCTTACCATGAAGCAGGCTGCAGCACTCATGGTCCTAGGCCAAGCTATGGAATCCTCGGCAGGAGATCCAACCCAAGCAGGAAAGATAAGAAGCGAGTTTTTCTACGATCCCTTTGTGGCAGGAAACCACGCCGATCATGCAAACAGGTTTTACGATATATGCAGAGGACTTCCCCATCTCAACTACTACCTGATTAATACAGGAGGAGTGGGGGAAGGGGAACGCTTCAGAGACATCCGGTTGGAAGCAACACTGGGAGTACTCGACTCCCTTTTACGAGGGGGACTTGAAGACTGGGTAGATTCCCCCACCGAGTTTAAGGTTCCCAAGGCAATTAGAAGCGTTGACGATATCTTTCTTCGTCCAGAGAAGCTTTATTCTAAGGCAGAATTCTCAGAAAAGCAGCATCAACTAAATAGACTACGATGTGAAACCATTGAAAAGGTTGGTGAAGGTTTGCATCCCGATATTAGAAATGTCTTTTCATGTTAGTAGCATGCAAATATTAATCCTTCATGGACCATCATATCTTAGTGAGGAGTAATGCTATGGTATTGTGACAATGATCTATCTTACGCTTAGTAATAGCTCGACCTGGGTTACCACTACAAGCCATTATAGACAGTAACTGATCGTTATAGGATCGATTCGGAAGATATTGCTCGACCTAATCATCCATACCTTAACTTAGACTCATATAATGGTATGTAAATATGACTCGGTACAATCATCCATTTAGTGAGAGGTAATGAGTGAAACATTATATCAAGCCTCTCAACTCAACATATCCCATCAGTTTAACCACACTACTTTTCATCTTTGGAAGATACTTCAAAACCGACCAACTAAATAACATTGTGCTTGACCTATACTCCTTTGGTCTACAATTAAGTTGGACACCTAGGAGATGAAGTAGAATCATATTAGGAAGGTGTCTAATGCAAGAAGATCAGATTGGGACAGAGGGATTGAGAATGGGTAGGAGAATGACG
>JAXHVC010000109.1:0-10859 GCA_034189315.1 Chloroflexota bacterium
GCCGTATTAATAGAATCCGATAGCTTTACATATTGCTTAGCATGCTTGGGAACAAAATCTGTAAAGAGACCAAGGAGATCACTGATTACCTGCACCTGCCCATCACATCCAATCCCGGCACCAATTCCTATTGTTGGGATACTGATCTTCTCGGTTATCAGTTGGGAAAGCGGTGCAGGAACACACTCTAGGACAACAGCAAATGCTCCAGCTTCATCCAGGGCAATTGCATCCTTCAGCAACTGTCTGGCAGCTTCTGTTGTCTTACCCTGTACCTTATATCCACCAAGTTGCCCAATAGATTGAGGAGTGAGTCCAATATGTCCCATAACGGGAATGCCACATGAGACTATTCTCCTAACAGTTTCGGCAACAGATTGTCCTCCCTCCAGCTTTACCGCTTGAGCTCCACCCTGTTGAATAAAGCGTGCCGCATTGCGCAAAGCATCACTCATATCAGTATGATAGGTCATAAAAGGCATATCACCCACAATAAGTGCTTTACTGGTACCCCTCACCACCGCCTTGGTGTGATGTATCATCTCATCCATAGTAACTGGGATAGTTGATTCGTATCCCAACACCACCATTCCCAAGCTGTCTCCCACCAAGATCAATGGAATACCGGTTTGGTCAAGCAGGCGAGCAGTAAGATAATCGTAGGCTGTGAGCATGGGAATCTTTTTTCCCTGTTGTTTCATATCCTTGAGTTCACCAATTGTAATCCTCATTTCACCCTCCTAGGCTCCTTGCCTGGTACAGTAATCACGAGCCTGCGTATTCGGAATTAGTCACTTGGACAAGTCCTAACCGATGATCTACAATCCCGAAGGTAATGGATTACCTTCCCCCTTTATAAACCGATACAAAACTTAGCCAATAAATCATAGAAAGAATAGACCATCTGCACTTTCCGTGGTACGAACTACGATACTAACTCGACATAATAACATAAATATATTGCATAAATAGTTCGGTTCCTTATACTGCGTATACCATAGTTACTGTACCGAGATATAAAAGGGCTGGCAGACCCCATTTTCTATGTTTGGCACTATTGCATTCTTGGAATCCACATGTACCACAGTGGGCTCAAGATGCAAGGCCTCTTCCTCTGAAACCTCTGAGTATGTCAATATGATAACTGTATCGCCCTTTTGTACCAGCCGTCCAGCTGCTCCATTAATGCCTATGACTCCAGAACCCCTTTCACCTTCGATAACATAGGTCTGAAATCGACTCCCGTTCTCAATGTCTAACACATGCACCATCTCATAAGGAAGGATATCTGCCGCCTCCATTAACAAGGTGTCAATGGTAATACTGCCCTCGTATTCCACATTGACTACAGTAACATTGGCACGATGTATTTTGCTTTTTAACATAGTCCTCATGGTTATCCTCCTGTAGCAGAACCCGTCAGAAGATGGCGCAACTGACTCGCTTGTTCCCCCGTAATCTTTCCTTTTGCTAACGCGATAGGTATAGTCTGCAAACCCAGCTCGCGATATGCTGGCAATAAATGAGGAGCCTTGGATTCTAAAGCATCCAAGTGTTTCCTTATAGTACCCAAGTCGCCACGAGCCACGGGACCCGTTAAGCAATTGGGAAGTCCAACATTGTCCAGATTGTTTATCGTCCCTCGCATCAAAGGCATCAAAGACTTAGTAGCCTCAGGTGTGGATACTCCAAATGTTCCCCATAGATCAGTGGCTAGTTTAGTTAGTGTCACAGTGTAGTTACATGCTAACACTGCAGCGGCATGGTAGAGAACCTTATCCTCTGATTTAAGCTCAACTACGTGTCCGTTTAGGGCTTCTGCAATTTCTTTCAGTCCGTCGAGCAGCTCTCCCTCCGCCTCTATAGCAAACGTCGAGCCGGGTAAATTCTCCACCGCATGGCTCACACTGGCAAAAGTCTGTAGTGGATGAAAACTACCCACAGCTGCACCGAATCCCTTAGCAGGTTCTAATACCAAGGCAGAATCAGCACCACTACAGTGAACGACACCTTGTCCCAAACGCCACTTGACACTATTTACCACAGTGCCAATAGCATCATCTGGTGTAGTAATGAATACCAAATCCACTACATCACTCACCTGTTGCCCATCGTCATATACAATGCACCCCTCAACAAATTGAGCAAGATTTTCAGCAGAACTACGGCTTCTACTAGCTACAGCCACAACAGGATAGCCCTTTTCACGCAATCGTATGGCAAGAGCAGTCGCCACAGTACCAGATCCGATAAAGCCAATGCTATGCATCACAGCCCAATACCTCCTTAACAGCTGGTATTCCTGCCAAACCCTCAGCCTTCACAACCGCATTCACTATGGCGCAAGCTACTACCTCAGCTGCTATTGCTCCCAATTGCACTATACTGGCTTGCACCTGATCATCTCCAGGTAACGAAAGAGCAAATAGTGCATCACCATCGACTATCGTATGGGAAGGTCTGACAGCCTGAGCCACCCCCGCATTTGCGGTTTGGGCCAACTTGTTTGTCTCTTCCTTAGACAGCCCCACATTGGTTGCTACAACGCCAATCGTGGTATTAACCCCCACTGGCGATGAAAGCCCATCGTTACCTTTCAACAGGTCCACTGTGCTCAGAAACCCCTTGCCATCTTGCCTGCGCGGCCCCGCTATAATCATTCCTGTATTAGGATCAACAACATCGCCAAAAGAATTGACTGCAACTATAGCAGCTACAATAGCACCAGAAGCAATCTTGCAACTCGCTGTACCTATTCCTCCTTTTGTTGCCACCTCCCTACCCAGTAGTTTACCTACTGCAGCACCTGTACCAGCTCCAACAGTCCCTTCGGCCACAGGGCCGCCTTCAGCTACTAGACAAGCCTGGTATCCTTCTTCTGCTCCAGGCCTTGCTTTAGGATCTCCACTGGAGAGATCAAATAATATAGCAGCTGGGACAATGGGCACTCTCCCCACACCAACGTGTAATCCATACCCGCCTTCCTCCAGAAAACGCATCACTCCCCCAGCTGTATCTAACCCAAAAGCACTACCGCCACTCAGGACGATACCATGCACCTGCTGTGCCCAGCTTAGTGGATGTAGCAAATCTGTCTCCCGCGTTCCTGGTGCAGATCCCCTCAAATCCAAACCACCCACTGCTCCAGATTCACAAAGAACCACAGTACAGCCAGTTACTCCTACCTTATCTGTATAATGTCCTACCCTGATACCAGCTACATCCGTTATTGCATCATGCATAGATTAAAGCCCCTTGATCACCTTCTACAATAAAGATACAAACCACCAAACAAACCACCAAACAAACCACCAGCACAGTAACACCAAACGCACTGCAACATAAAAAAAGGGCCTCCTCAGCAATGCCAAGAAGGCCCGTTCAGTCCTCTTCGACCCATCTGCCCTGTCTCGGTCATCGCTGATCCAAGCAAGCCGTTTTGTCTAAGAAACTAGTTCTCACCGCCACGCGGTCTATACGTGAAAAATAACACCTTCCCTAATTCTTGTCAAGTAGTTGGGATAAATATTATGGGTAGCTTACTAGAAACATAAGATCCATTACTTGCAATCAATAAACCACAGTGTAATAGACAAGAACCACGTTACTATCAATCTTCTGTTTCAACTCGTATCACTTGACAACCGATCAACAACTCAATTATAGTCTCATATGTTTTAATGAGGATCCTAGAAGTAATATGGCCTTCAGGCAACCTCAGACAAACCTTGAGTTAGTATGTTATAGCATGCAATATTACATAAATATATGAAGGAGCAATACAAAAGCAGCGGCTATTTACGTAGAAACCAGATAATGTAGATGAGTTTCACATATAACATTTCCTTTGCTATGTGAAGGAGGAGGTATTGTTATGGTTTTTTATATTTGGTTTGACTAAGACAAAGGCCTATCGGCTAAGTGTGCCCTTCGATAAAAAGGAGGAAACAGGTTGTGAGATTGAACCGTAGGGATTTCCTTAAGCTGTCTGGAGCCACGGCGACGACAGCTGGAGTAGCAGCGGTGATGTCCTCTGGTGAGATTAAGGCTCAATCAGATGCTACATTCCCACTGAAAAAGAAGATAGGAGAGACAAGCACTATCTGTTGCTATTGTGCTGTTGGATGTGGAGCTATCGTCGCGGCCGATGGAGATCAAGTCCTAAATATTGAAGGTGATCCTGATCACCCTATCAACGAAGGCACACTATGCTCCAAAGGTCAAGCCTTAGCTCAAATGCATACGGTGGACGGTGAATTCAATCCCCAGCGCTTGACTAATCCGAAGTATCGTGCTGCAGGAGCTTCAGATTGGCAAGACATATCCTGGAGCGATGCAATCACTCAAATCGCCACTAAGATCAAGAACACTAGGGATAGTAATTGGATCTCCACCGAATCCATCGATGGAACCGACTACACAGTTAATCGGACCGATGCCATTGCTTGTCTTGGTGGAGGAGAACTAGACAATGAAGAATGCTATCTTCTTGTCAAGATGGCTAGAGCTCTAGGCCTAGTGTACATAGAACATTGTGCCCGTATATGACACTCAGCCACAGTGGCGGCTCTGGTAGAGTCGTTTGGAAGGGGAGCGATGACCAATCATTGGATCGACATCCGAAATGCCGATCGGATTATGATTATCGGTTCCAATGCAGCTGAGAATCACCCGATATCATTCAAATGGGTCACCGAGGCAAAAGAGCGAGGAGCCAGGTTAATTAGCGTTGATCCACGTTTCACACGAACTTCGTCTAAGGCTGATATTTATGCACCAATTAGGTCTGGAACCGATATCGCCTTTATTGGAGGTATGATCAGGTATGTATTGAATGATATTCAAACATTAACACCAGCTAATCGAGCCAAGAAATACAATATGACCTATGTAGCCGAATATACAAACGCAGCTCTGATCATCGATAGTGATTTTGAAGATACTGCTGATCCCTCCCATCCGGGGCTGTTTATTGGCTATACACAGAATACGATAGATGCCCCAAGCACTATAGGCTCCTATGTTAAAACAAACTGGGGGTACTCAAACACTACAAATCCACAGTCAAGTGCAGCTCTAGTTGACAACACTTGGACAGCATGGACAGATCTGGATGAGAAGTGTGTGCTCAGGCTATTATGGAATCATTTTTCTCGTTACACGCTAGAAAAGGTTAGTCAAATCACTGGATGTCCACAGGGAACCCTGGAGGATGTCTATAGCAGTTATGCCGAATCCGGTGCTCCTGGTAAAGCAGGCACAATCATGTATGCCATGGGAACCACACAACACACACATGGCACACAAAATATCAGGGCTTATGCGATACTGCAGCTTCTATTGGGAAACATTGGAGTGGCAGGGGGTGGTATCAATGCTTTGCGGGGTACATCCAATGTCCAGGGATCTACAGATATGTGTCTACTAGAGCACATCCTGCCTGGATACCTCTCCATGTTCAAGCACACCGATGTAGACCTTAATGCATATATCAATAGAGCGGAGAGTGGCAAGAGTATTGTGACCCCAGCTGGACTAACCGGAGACAGAAGCGCCAGTTGGTGGTGGTATGACACCACTGATCCATACATATCAGGTGCAGACAATTCTAACTACAGAAAGTATATTGTCAGTTTGTTGAAAGCATGGTACGGAAATAATGCTACCACCGATGAGGCCTATAGCTATTTGCCAAAGAAAAACGGGAGTGGCCCCAACTACACCCATATTGGGGTATTCGAAGGAATCTCAGCTGGTATAGTAAAAGGTCTTATGTGTTGGGGGCAGAATCCTGCTGTAGGAGGTCCAGATTCCGAAGGCGAACGTAATGCACTAGAGAAGCTCGAATGGTTGGTAGTCACCGATCTATTTGAAACAGAAACGTCATCATTCTGGAAAAGGGCAGGTGCAAACACTGCGAATATAGCCACCGAGGTATACCTACTACCTGCGGCGTGTTCATATGAAAAACAGGGGAGTATCTCTAATAGCGGGCGATGGGCACAGTGGCGATATAAAGCTGTTGCTCCGATCAACGAGTCCAAACCTGATCTGGCAATCGTAGATGAGCTTGTACTCAAACTAAAAGAGCTGTACGAGGCAGATGCCACAGCGCCAAACAGAGAGGCCATAACACGACTACACTGGGGATATCGCACCTCCGGTCAATACGAACATGAAGCAGATCCCAATGTGGTAGCCAAAGAGATCAATGGCTACACCTGGAGTACAGGAACTGCACTCACCAGTTTTGGAAGCTTGAAGACCGATGGGACCACATGTTCGGGCAATTGGCTCTATTGTGGCATGTTTGATTCCAGTGGTAATAATAAGGCCAAGAGTCGCGATACCGTGGATGCCAGCCTGAACCAGATTGGGCTCTATTCTAACTGGTCATGGTGCTGGCCACTCAATCGTCGCATCATATATAACAGGGCATCGGTGAACTTCGATGGAGTCCCCTGGGACAACGACCACCCTGTTATCTCTTATAACACAACCTACGGATGGCAAGGTGATGTCCCTGACGGAGGATGGGCCCCCATTAACATCGCAGATGCCGGTAGTAAATACCTCCCTTTCATCATGCACCGCGAAGGCGTTGCACACATCTGGGGGCCAGGAAGAGTCGAAGGTCCGCTGCCAGAGGTTTACGAACCTTGGGAGAGCCCCTTAGATGTGAACTTGATCACTGGTGTCGGGAATGATACGTCATACAAAGGGAAACCAGGCTTCAATAATCCCTGCTGCTATGTAGGCTACCTCGATGGTGATAATGGTAAGGGGGTTCATGCTGACTATCCATGTATTGGTACGACATACAGATTAACGGAGCATTGGCAAGCAGGACAAATGACCCGTAATCACCCATGGCTGATCGAATTGCAGCCCCAGCCCATCGCAGAATTGGGAGTAGAACTAGCAGCCGACCGTGGCATCCAGAATGGTGATATTGTACGTGTATCGACTGCCAGGGGTTCTGTGGACTGCATTGCTGTAGTAACCCCTCGTTTTCGTCGATTAACCATAGGAGAGGGTGCTAGCCAAAAGACAATAGATCATGTCGGAGTACCTTGGCATTGGGGATATATCGGTCTCTCCACAGGTATTAGCCCCAATGGAAGCAGTGGCAATGTCCTTACACCTCATGTTGGAGATGCCAATACCACAATACCCGAGTATAAAACGTTCCTCTGCCAAGTCCAAAGAGTATAAGGGAGAAGAAACATGCCAGGGAAAGCGATACTATTTGACGCTACAAAGTGCACGGCATGTCGTGGCTGCCAAGTTGCCTGCAAGCAGTGGAACGATCTCAAGGGTGTAGAAACCACTAATCGGGGCACATATGAGAATCCGGCAAACCTCTCTGTCGAAACTTGGATGAAGATCCGCTTCATAGAGGAGACCAATAATGGAAGTGTTGCCTGGCTTTTTGCCCGACAAGCCTGCATGCACTGTACGGATGCGGGGTGTATCAATGCTTGCCCCACTCAAGCCCTTTACCGTCATACATTGGGATTTGTCGCCTATGATAAAAACCTGTGCAGCGGATGTGGTTACTGTGCCGAGTTCTGTCCCTACGACATACCCCATCTAGATACTAATCAGATAACCGGCTTTGGGAAAATGGACAAATGTACTTTCTGCCAGGATCGTGTTACCAACGGACTAGATCCCGCTTGCGTTGCAACCTGCCCTACTGGAGCCCTGCAATTTGGCGACCGAGGAGAACTACTGATGCAAGGTTGGTCCAGGGCTCGAACTCTTCAAGGTCAAGGCCATCCCGATGCTACTCTCTACGGTGAAAATCAACTAGGTGGGCTACACGTTCTGTATATTCTTGACAGAGGAGCTAGTACCTATGGATTACCTGTCGATCCACAGCTCCCTCTGGCGCAAACCGCACTAAGAGACATCATGCGACCTGTAGGTTATGGGCTAGTTGGAGCTGTAACCGTGGGATTGGGAGTGAACTACCTAGTGGCTCGAGCCAGAATGGTCCGCGAGAAGGAGGACCGGTAATATGATGGATCATCGAGACGTGGAACGCTTCAGTGGAAGCACTCGATCCTTACACTGGATAGTGATGCTATCAGCACTTATCCTAGCAGTAACAGGCATGGTTCTATACGTACCCCAATGGGGATTTATAGCTCAGGACGGATACACAAGGGTAATTCACCGAGTCGCTGCAGTGTTTTTCGTTGGTGTACCGCTCATCTATTTCATTACACATCCGTTAAAAACGCTACGCTTTGTATTAGAGGCCTTCACCTGGTGGCGCGACGATTGGAAATGGCTAAAGGCAGCTCCAGATTACTACTTCGGTGGTGATGAAAGCAAGATGCCCCCGCAAGGACACATGAATTCAGGGCAAAAGCTATTCTGGACAATTGCGCTACTCAGTAGTCTCGGATTCATCGGCACAGGCTTTATCATGTGGTTCCTAAGTGAACAGGTAACAGGTTGGGGATTCCATTGGAGTCTGTTCATTCATGATGTTTGTCTGATTGTCGGCGGAACCATGATTATAGTTCATTTCTATCTCGGAGTAGTCCATCCACGCATGACAGAATCGCTGCGATCGATGATTACAGGAAAGGCCTCAACAGAGTATGTCAAAGGCCATCATGGCAAGTGGTACAGAGAAACGTCCCTAAAACCTCGAAAGATGAACGAAGTAGACAATACATAAGGAACTTACCTATTGAATCCGTATTGTACAGAAGAAACGTACAATAGAATACTCATAGATTTGGATAGCTGGATGCAAGGGGGGAGTCTCCCCAAAGTGATCAATGTCTATCGAGATATACTCCATTCTCAGGTAGAGATAAGAGCATTCATTCACCAACACTACCCTCCTGATTTACAAAGACCTGAAGGTACGGATAGCCTGTACAATGGCAAACCACTCTTATCTTTCAACGAGATAGCATTCGATTCGATACCAATCCAAGGCTTATACCAGGATGTTGTATGCATACTCGAAAAGCAGGGATTTGGCCAGCTAACCAATGATCCAGAAATACAGCAAGCCTTATCATGTCCCAGCTCTTTTAAAGGAGCTGCTCAAACTTGGTTCCTGCAATCGTCATACGACCATTCTCATCAAGAACGACCATCTGCTTCATCTCTCTCATCGGTTATGCAGATAATCTTACATCCACTATTATCTGTTCGATGTGAGACACTCCTGCCTAAGGTTGATCACCGATTCTGGCGTCGTGGCTATTGTCCAGTCTGTGGAGGATGGCCAGATTTTGCAATGCTCGACCGTGATCGTGGCGCCAATTGGCTGTTATGTTCGCGCTGTGACGCAATATGGCTATTCTTGCGCTTGAAGTGTTGCTTCTGCAACTCATCGGATAGTAACGTCCTAGGTTACTATACAGATGAACAGCAGGTCTATCGACTCTATACTTGCGACAACTGCAAAGGATATATAAAGACCATAGACTTACGACAAACCATACCAGATGTTCTACTACCATTGGAAAGAATAGTCACCCTAGCACTAGACAAACAGGCATATCAGCTTGGCTATCAAGCAAAATGGTCTAGTCTATACCTTCACATCGACCAGCAGGAATATCTCACAAAAAACCTAATCACAATGGGAGGATTATCATAAGTTAAGTCCAGTTTCCAACAGTGGGCAGATTGTTTTGATTGGCTATTAAGGGTTATGTTACAATAGCTGCTTAGTAGCCTTCAACCTTCAAATATGGATAGTATAGGAGGTGGGTTATGCCGCATCCAGGGCCACTTGAGATTGGTCTTATTCTAGTTATTGTTCTGATTGTATTTGGAGTTGGAAGACTACCACAGGTTGGCGGAGCACTCGGAAAGAGCATCCGCGAGTTTCGTAGAGAAAGAGAGAATTTTGAAGCAGATCCTATTCATAAGACTGTGAAGGAACCTCAAGGTGAGTCAGTTGTACTGAAATCCACCGAGGTACAGGCCGAGGAGAAGCCAAGTTAAACTTACCATGTTTTGACAGTTGCTATTAGTTCTGTGACTCATAACAGAAGATTGATTCACATCCATCATACTACCAAGAGCACTTAACTAGATAAGTCAATGGTAGCTATGATAGACTGCTAATGAATATTCTGAGTAGTCCATAAGGGGGGAGGTGGGGTAAATGAACTTCCTTGGTATAGGTCCTCTAGAGCTGCTTGTCATCCTCGTAGTTATTCTAATATTTGTTGGTCCATCTAGACTACCTGAGATCGCGTCTCAAGCTGGGAAGGCCTTCCGTAAATTCAAAGAAGCAAGTAATGAACTAACAAGGGACTTCCAAGGAATGGCTGATGAAGTGAAGGATATAAAGAAAGAAGCTAAAAATGCCGTCAATCCAACTGTAGGATTAGGTAAGGAAGCGAAAGAGATTGCTAACGATAATGCGCAAACGCATACTAATATCGTCGGATCGGCAAATATCGGCGATACCAATCATAATAGTGGATAGACCACCAGTATACTCAACCAACCTTACTGCTTTCCTGCCACAGTAAAGGAAGAGGATTCCTCATTAATACATCATCCCGTATAGCAACTAGTAATATGTTCACATCCAGGTCGGATGTAATAGTCACAGTGTAACAATATAGTTTGTTTGTAAAGAATCAATAGGCACAAACAATATGGAGACAGAGGAAAACACTCTTACGCTTCGTGAGCACCTTGAAGAGCTGCGAAAGCGATTGATCTACGGTGCAGCTGCAGTAGTGATTACAACTGCACTCTCCTTTATCTTTGTCCCACGAATATTCGAGGTCATAAAGTCAAGGGCTCCGGAAAACGTGGAGTTTATATATATTAACGTGACTGAAGGAATATCTGTCTATTTCAAA
>JAXHVC010000011.1:0-18800 GCA_034189315.1 Chloroflexota bacterium
CTTGATCTCCAACATCAAAGGTAATATACGTGGAGTTTACCATGGTGTTAGTTCAAAGCATCTCAAGCTTTATCTGCCTGAGTTTTGTTACCGGTTCAATCGTCGGTTTTGGGGATCTCAAATTATTCGATCGCTTACTAAAGGCCTGTCTCTGCACTGTTTCTATCACTCTTTCGGAGCTAAGGGCCTAATCGTTTAACATAATTTCATAATGTAGCACCTGCATTCGATAAAACGCTGCAGCTGCTTTATATGCCTGCAACACTTCTGGGGAATAGACAAGAATATTGCTCATTTTTTCCATTGCCTTCGCAAGAGGCGTGAATGTGGTGATCATGGATTGATAATGTTCTTCTAACCGCTCATATTCCTCATCTGACATATTCCCGCTGGGATCAGTGTACCTGAGAGGGTTGTTCAAACAGTAACTGTATCTATTGAGGCTTTGGGGATTGGTCCAATCAGGGACTATTGTATCCGCACTGATGAACCTCCCGATGGTCGGGTCGTAGTAGCGGGCATTGTAGTAATAGAGCCCAGTGCCGTCAAGCCGCTGGCCGGTGAAGAGCTTGTCAGTATCTAGGAGGCCTATCTCACTACGAATCTCGCCGAAGGGGAAGTATTCTACCTGTGCCACCAATGTTCCAGAGCTGTCTGTGGTCAACGATGTGCCAGAGAGGTGGTCCTGGTGGACATATTTGAGCCCATCGTTGTTCCTATAGGCGATCTCTCGGCCGCCCAGATAGTAGTGGCTGGTCTCCTCTCCGGTAGTGAGGTTCTTTTCATAGTATTGGTTTACATATAGGAGGGTCTCCCCGTTTTCGGTCTTGAGTACCCGGTTGCCATCCCCGTCATAGACGAAGGTGGTGGTTTCTGAGCCGCCGCTGGGCTGCGATCCGCTGAAGTGGCTTTGAATCTCTTCCTCGGAAAGCGTGGCGGGGTAGAGGGCCACCTCGTCTATAACCCCATCCATTATCCAGCCGGAGATATAACCCAGATTTATGTTCTCGCCTGAGATGGATAGGTATGTTTCATTGAGATAGACGGGTGAAGAGCAGAGGGAAAGCGGGCAGAGAGGGCGATATGGAACATATCAAGAGTTCTGGAGTAATGGACACGGGCAAGCCTTCGGCTTTGCCCGTGCCACCGAGATACTAGTCTCCTTTTCCTGGCCACCCGCGCCCGTCCGATAAAAGCCACATTGGAGTAGTATGTATGTGGAAAATTGGATGGTTAAGTTTCATCTATGGGGCCATGGAGGGAATGACGGGCCATTACCTAGTTTTCCTATAAGAGGAGGACATAAGTGCTAAGTGTTGTGGAACTTGGACAATGTTATTCGTGTGTGGCAAAATCCGAAATACGAAGTACGAAATGCGAAACAAACACGAAATACTAATTACTCAAAGGGTAGGATGGGTGGTTTCTCTGATCCCCCTTTGAAAAAGAGATCAAGGGGGATTCCGTCGGTTATGATTAATGTGATTTACGATTAGATCCTTAGCTCAGAAATAGTTGCTTACGTACCAGACTTGTTCCGAAACTCGATGATTTTTATCGATCCTTGATGTGTACCCTTTGCTTACGTTGTAGGGCGTTCCTTAAATTCTATTGTATCTCGGAGCTAAGGACATAATCATAAGTGATTTGAAAGCTGTTATAAAAACAATCCTCCAGAATAGTGTTTTCGTGAAAGTGCGGATCTTTTCGTCGTGGTTGTCAATATGTACTGATCGCCACTAAAGTGGCTCCCACAATGAGGATACTGTAGGAGAGGCTTCAGCCTCGATATTTACCTACAAAGCAACTCATACTATGTAGGAGATGATAAATTTGTCCTAATGGTGAGGTTGATACCTCCCCTATTTATTTTAATGTGGGATAGCCATATTGTTGTTCGTGGGTGGTTGAATTGAAAATGCTAAGCATGGAATTAGAAACGACTATGAAATCCGAATTCCTCAGAGGTAAGGAGGATAACTATTTCTCAATTGTCTTCGGGAGGGGTAATACATCGTCCATGTACACTTGTCGAAAAGGATCACATAGGAATATATGAATGGTGTTGTTAGGGGTGTTCAGATTCATGGATGTTGATTCGTGTTTATATTACATTGGCCTATTTATTATCTGTTGATATACTGAGTTGTTCGATTGCAGGTAGTGTTACGAGTATTGGGTGATTGGATGTCAGCGTGACGGATAACATGTTTGCCAAGTTTTTGCCCTTTGTGTTAATTGCATTGACATTGGCTGGGTGTAGCTGCTCATCGTTCCACAGTGGGGAATCGTTTGAGCCTGTATCTAGTAATGACTTATTCCCGGGTACCGTTGATCTAACTGACAATGATCCTTCTGTTTCCCATGTGGGCATTGGGTTAGCTGGGCAGATTACCTCCAGTGTAGTGATTGACAAGCTGAGCCCCAGTGGTGAGACGATGGTTTTGTTGGGTACGTCGGTGGGTTTGTATGTTGCGTCACAAGAATCACTTCGGCATGTGATCTACACGCCCTACGGTATCTCGGATGTTGCCTTGATTGATGATATTAGTGGTGATGGGGTGCGGGAAGTGATTGTCTCTTTTAATCGGCCGGGTGTATCTCCTGTGCGCTGTTATGATGGTTTGACATGGGAACTTGTGTGGCACTGTAGCCCAAATCAAGAGGTGTTTGTCGAACGTATGGGTTGGTGTGATATTACCTTGGATGTTACGGACCTCACCGTTGGCTATGCGAATGGTAACCAATATGTTGCCGTGACTTCGGGTCGTTCTTTGTTCTGCATTGATGCAAGGAGTGGGGAATTGTTGTGGAAATCTGAAGCTTCCTCAGATTTGGATCAGCTGGCTGTGATTGGGGACCAGAATGGAGATTTGGTCGATGAGCTTGTGGTGGGTTCGAGGTCTGGAGAGGTCTATGTGTATAGCGGAAGAACAGGCAAGATGCATTGGCATGACTTGGTGGCGGGTGAGTATGTGGACAGTGGTCAATATGAAGATCGTACACATCAATCTTCTATCCACGACATAATCCCCGTCGACGCGGGTAAGGGAAGGGTTATAGTCAGCTCTGGGGATGGTAGGGTGTATCTACTGGATGCCTGGGAACAAGGGGATTACCTGTGGAGCATGTCGATTATCCTCGATGATTATCCTGGGCTACTTAGGATAACTGAGGCGCCGGATGTTACTGGAGATGGCGAACCTGAAATCGTGGTGGCTGATTGTGGTACGGATATGATGAATGAGAGGGATTGGTCTTTAAAGGTAGATTCTAGTATGTCTACCACGTTTTATGGTGAAGCTGTTGAGTCTGCTCCAAGACCTCCAGCCATTGTAAAACCTATGCCGAATATAGAAGTTTGGGGTGTTCCCACTGCGACTGAGGAGGTGACAGTGGTTCTTTTGGATGGAACTACTGGGGAGGTGCTTTGGGAGAATGATTTGCATACGTATTGTGAATCCGGGGTGCAAATTGTTATGTTTGAGAATCGGCCAGTGATCATTGATTCAGAGGAAGAGACTGTGAATCTTATTGACTTGGTCACTGGGGAACCATTATCTGAGTCTTTAGATACTTCGAGTTGGATTGGGAATACTGGGATTGTTAGGCAGTTGTCTGAAGATAGCTATGTGATGGTTTCGGATGATAGCGACGTGATTGCGATATCTTCTGCTGACCATACTTTAGGCGATGTGTTGTGGCGTCAACCTCGGCTTGATTCTGTGACGGTGGAGGTTGGTTGCCTTACAAAGAGTGGAGGACAGGATTATTTGGTTTGTGGCAATCATGGTCAATCCACCAGGGTGCTGGCTGTTGTCGATGAGGCTACTCATGATGAGAGCTGGCGTTACGAGGTGGAATTTGAGGAGTTTGCTGAATCTGGTGGACTCAATGATGTTGAGATTATTCCCGATATTACTACAGATGGAGTGCAGGAAATAATTGCTTTTCTTGGTGAAGACCTGATTATCTTCGATGGTGATGATGGGTCTCAGATAGAATTCTATTTGGGGTCTATTGGTCTAGAATCCAGTCCGATTTCTTATGGTGATGAGGGTTGTCTTATAGCAGCTAGCACACATGGTGAAGTGGTTGTGTTTAGCGCCGATGATGGTCAACTGGATGAGTTGTGGAGGGGGGCATATGGCGATTGGGGCAGCTCAACCTATGGTAACGATAGATTTGAAGTGGTGGACGATCTGAATGAAGACGGCATAAGTGAATTGGCGGTATTTCTATCTAATCAAATCATAATTCTAGAGAGCGTGATTGAGGGGGATGTGCTGCACTATGATGCCATATCGCCTCCTCTAATTGAAGCCCAGGATGATGCTATTCTTTATTTCAGAGAGATGATTAGGGATATTGATGGTGATGGTATAAGGGAGATTGCCTGCTCTGTATTGGATCGGCGGTTCTATGGTGAAGAGGCATGGGAATACCATGACGAGGAGGTAGCTTTTCTCGTCGTAACTCCAATTGATGGCTCTGTGCTTTTTGAGTTGGATGGAGATAGGGAATGTGTAACCAGTCTGGCTTGTGCCGACTTCAATGGTGATGACTATTTAGATTCAATAGTGTTTTGGTCTGCAGAATTATACCATCGCGATTCTAAAGATATACCTGGCCCTGAACTTGAGGTTATATCTGGAAGGGATGGTAGTAGCTTGTGGAGCTACACCTTCATGTCACGTTGGGTCAGTAATGAGGTGCCGGCAACCTCCATAGCGGATGTTAGTGGTGATGGTATTGATGACATCGCATTCACAGTTGAGGAGAGTGGGGATACGAGTATCATGGTTTACGATATTACGAACCATGAGCAGATATCTGAAACGCAGGTTTCTGAATTCGACATGCAGAATAATCCAAGCTATGTGAAGGCTGGTGAGATAATCTCAACTGATCCTATCTATCCTGGTGGTGTTATTCGTACGATTGGTGACACAAATGGGGATGGGTATGAGGAGGTGGTGATCAACGAAAGTATAGGGGCTGGGGTTTTGGGAGTGGGTCATAATGGGATCGCTGTCGTCGATCTGTTTGGAGAAGGCGGGGTTAGTGGTTTCTTGGGGATTAATACGGATATACGTTTGTTATTTGAAACCATTGATGCCGAATTGATTGGAATGCCATATGATGGAGGTGTGTGCTTTTTAAATATGGCATCTTCGTTTCGCCTGGTATCTCCAAGTGAGGGAGATTTAGTGGATTCTCCTTTAAGGATCGATTGGGATGGAGTGAGTGATGACGAGCATATCAGTGTTACTGTTGATGGAATACCAACTAATGCTGGTGACGCAAGAATAGTCCTAAGCCCCGGTGATCATAACATCGTGATACACTCTGTCGATGAATATGGAAGGGTATGTTATGAGAGTGTATTACTGGAGGTAAGACATCCGCTATGGGGCTATATCTTACCTGTGGTCATTGTGGGGATTCTATTGGGATTAGCTGTGGTTTTATTCGGTCCTCGATTGATACAAAAACGCCGGATTCGTGCCCGTCGTTCCACGGAGCGGTTATTGTGATGGTTTGGAATGTCTGAGCGGCTAATCATTGAAACAAAAAAGCTTAGCAAGTCGTTTGGTCGCCTAACTGCCGTAGATGGGCTTGATCTCAAGGTTCATGAGGGAGAGATTCATGGCTTTGTTGGTCCGAATGGGGCAGGGAAGTCTACGACGCTTAAGATGTTAGTGGGTGCTGTCAAGAGTTCTAGTGGCGAGGGCAATATCCGTGGTTATCCAATTGGGACCGTGGAGGCGAGAAAGCTAATAGGCTATTCTCCTGAACGACCTTCCTTCTATTCAAATATGACTGCTTGGGATTACCTTGTTCATATGGCAAATCTCAGTGGCGTTACGTTGAAGATGGCTGAGGATAGGGCAGAGGAATTGCTTGGGTGGATGGACTTAAGTGAATTTCAACATGTAAAGGTTGGTGGTTTTAGCGCCGGTATGAAGCAAAGGCTTAGCCTCGCTCAAGCGATGGCTCATTGGCCGAAGTTGCTCATACTTGATGAGCCCACGGCCAATCTTGATCCTGGTGGGAGAATTGTCCTTTTGGAGAAACTCAAGAATCTTACCGGTGACCACAATATCTCGATCTTCATAAGCAGTCACATACTCTCAGAATTGGAGTATCTTGTCGATACAGTTACTCTCATCGATAAAGGCAGGACAGTCGTAGAAGACAGCGTTCAACAATTGAAGCAATCACTTTTGCCAAACCGATATGTACTTACCACGTCTAATAATGATGTGGTGTTGCAAGCACTTCTTAGAAAGCCAGGTATACAAGAGGCATGGTTGGATGAAGGGGTGATCTATATCAGGGGTGACAACATGAGCATCCTGCAACGAGTGGTTATGGAGACTGTTCTGCAATGCGATGCTGTGCTCAAGCATTTTGGAGAAGAACAAGTGAAGCTGGAAGATGTGTATTGTAGAACAGTCGGGCAGGATAAGGTATAGGGGGCGCTGTTGAGGGCTATCGTCCGCAAAACGCTAATTGATCTTTCTGGATGGAGAAGGGTGTTGGGATTAATCCTGGTAGGGATGGCAGTTCCTTTGGTATCGATGTCCTCCTATCGTTCTACCCTACAGAATCGGAGCTGGTCAGTAGAAATGCAGACTCACTACATGGTGAGTAATTTTTTAACAATGTCTTTTATCTATGTGGCCGGATTGTTTCTTGCTTTAATGGTGGCGATTACGGCGGCGGGATTTGTCTCTAAAGAAGTGAATGAAGGTACCTTGCTGATGTTAGTGAGCAAGCCCATTGAACGAAGCAAGATAGTCATTGGTAAGTTCTTAGCATTGATAGTCCATGCAGTATTGATAGAAGCTATTATTTTGATCCTATTGTCTATGGTTTTCCGTTTTGCGTTACCTATACAAGACCATACGTTTGTTGCGCTACTTGGTACTATTCCCTGGATAATCATGTATTCGCTTTTAGTGGTACTGATTTTTGGTAGTGTCTCTCTAGCACTGTCTTCGTTAATCGGAGTACACACATTATCTACTGCTGTTGGTACAATCCTTGTGATCTTCGTGTTTGCATTTGGGAGTATTGTTATGCCTTTTGTATACATGGGTTACGGCATTAGTGGGAACAGTTTTACGGATGCTTGGGAAGATGATATATCTTGGGTATCTCGTATCAATCCTTGTTATCATCTAGGTAATGCTTTTACACCTTATATGCAACAATCGAGTGGAGGACAGTTAATGCCTGTGTCTCAACTGGGGCTTATTAATTCGCTTACATGGGTGTTTGAGAATGAGGATGATGATGTTTTTGTTGGGGATTCTCGGTATTACTATCCAGCAGAGCTATCAAAAGCGGTTCATCCGTGGGTTTCTCTGGCCCTATGTCTGGTTGTTTCGGTGCTAGGTCTATTAAGTGCTCGCTGGGCCATTAGGAGGATGGATGTGCATTAATATATCTTCTGTGGACTTCGACGTGTCTATTAACGATGTTACATGCGAGGCGATTGAAAACAAAGTGGGCTTTCGGTTAGCATTCTATTGGCTAACCGAAAGCCCTTGATTGTCTAGCTTAGTGACTGAAGGAGCTTATAGAGGTTATCCCGTTGTTCTACTAAGCGGTTAAGTCTTGCGGGTTTCCGCTTCAATTGCTCAGCCAATGTCCGTTCTTGCTTCCTCATTTCAGAAGACCTGTCGCGCATATCGGTAGCCCAATCGTCAAGTTCCGCGATCTTTCTCTTATCCTGAAATAGCATGAATTTCTTTTGCTGCTTTGCTGTGCTTGAACCAGTCTCCGCCGTTTCTCTTTGGGAATCCGCCCACTTCAATTGAGCAACAACTATACTGCGTCTGAATTCTAAATCCTGGATCTCGACACTGAGCTGTTCGATCTCTGGTTCGACCTTTTGGATTTTCCGCCAGACCTCATACCAGATTTTCATCCAGCCACTTTCTTCATCCCATGAATCCTCTTCATGTTCTTCACGTGTGGATCCGGTCAGCTCCTGCTCAATATCATCGATTAGGGCTGATGCCTTCAAGGGTTCTTCCTCCATGAACTCCCTCCTTTTTCGCTTGGTCATAATAACCGCATGCTACAATACCAAGGTAATAATATGGGTATAAGTTGTTAATGTCTGGATAACAACAAGGTAAACTTGCAGTAAAAATCCAGGGAAATAACTGTAGACCATTGTTAATATTTCAATGTAATTTATGCTATTCACAACACGAATAGTGGAGAATTGTATATTCTATATGGGTTATATGGGTTCTAGTTAGCGTGATTTGTGAATTGGAAGTGAGATCATAGTAATAGAATGTGTTGTGTATGGAAGACTCGACGAAATAGTGAGCTGATTGATATGATGTGTTAAAAGCTTCCCTTGGTGGTTAGGCGGAATTAGTTGGATGTGTCTCAGCTATGCATTAGGGTGGCGCTGTCTTGTGGAAAGGAGTGAGGATGAATTGTCCAAGGTGTGATGCTGAACTGGTGGTGGAAGATCATAGAGGGATTGAGGTTGATAGGTGTCATGCATGTGAGGGAATGTGGTTGGACTATCATGAACTTAGCGAGCTTGAGGGTAAAGCTGTGGGTTCGGATGAGGTCAAAGGCAGCATTATGGGGCAAACTCATCCTAGCAAGATGGCCTGTCCTAAGTGTGGTAAGCAGATGAGGAAATTTAATTACCGCTTCTACGATCTGGAGTTAGACTACTGTGATGAGGAACATGGGTTTTGGTTGGACAAGGGTGAGGAAGACCGTGTTCTCCAATTGATGCAAGAGGAATCACGTAGGTCTCGACGTAAGCAAACTGCTGAGCAGCAATGGTCTGATATGTTGCGAAAGATCAGAGGCTCCTCTTTCCTGTCGCGCTTCAAACGTTGAATATAGCACTAGATAAGTGGCTGTGCCCATTTGTTGAGATTTCGTTGTGAAGACAATAGATTGATTATTGATCTACCAATGATTGAAACAGCAACAGGCCTTCAGAGCCTCCAAGAATATCTTCACAAGCTCGTTCTGGATGAGGCATCATACCGAGGACGTTCCCGTTCTGGTTGCATATACCTGCAATATTATTCACAGAGCCGTTTGGATTGTGTTCTGTGGTTATCTCACCATTGTGGGAGCAATAGCGGAAGACAATCTGTCTGTTGCTCTCCATCTGTTCAAGAGTAGAGGCATCAACGTAGTAGTTACCTTCGTAGTGAGATATCGGTATTCGGATCACTTGGCCCTTGTGACATTTGGCCGTGAATGGGAGGCTATTGTTATTCACACTGAGATGAGTCCATTGGCATCTGAACTGTAGATGATCGTTGCGCATCAGTACGCCAGGGAGTAGTCCGCATTCACAGAGGACCTGGAAGCCATTGCATATACCAATTACGATACGACCATGATTGGCGAATTCCTGTAGAGAAGACATCACAGGTGAGAATCTGGCGATTGCACCTGGACGAAGGTAATCGCCATAGGAGAAGCCCCCAGGTACAATTACGCAATCATAAGAGGAAAGATCGGTATCTTTATGCCATATGTATCGGGTATCTTGACCCAGCACCGTATGTAGAGCATGGTAGCAGTCTCTATCACTCCATGTGCCGGGCAGGACAATAATACCAAATCTCACGATGTTTCAGTGTGGGTTACTGTGGATATGAAGTAGCCATCTGATAAATGGCTTCATTGACTAATGGCCATTTGCTCTCTGGGTATCTACTGTTCCAATCCTGCAAGCAGCTCAGATACTACCTCGTTTATCTGTTGCCCTTCAGCTTTTCCTTTGAGCTGATTGACCAACTTAGACATTACCTTGCCCTTATCTTTTTGACTGCTTGCACCTATCTCAGAGATTACTTTTCGAGCCTCAACTGCAATCTCGTCTCGAGACATCTGCTGGGGTAGGTATTCTTGGAGAATAGCCAGCTCTGCCTTCTCTTGATCGGCCAGATCCTGCCGATTACCCTTCTCGAAGGCTTCTATACTCTCTTTGCGACGTTTGGCTTCTTTAGCGAAGACGGCAAGAACATCCCCATCGCTCAGTGGGGCCTTTTGATCGATCTCCGCGTTCTTAACCCCTGTCATAACCATACGAAGCACAGCAACCCTAATCTTGTCTCCAGATTTAAGGGCATGCTTAAGATCGTCCTGTAGCTTCTGTTGCACGAAAGCTCTCCTAAGAAACTAAGCTCCGGAGCTGCGAGAACTCTTTCGTCTTTTGGTGGCTTCTTTCCTCTTGCGTTTTATGCTCGGCTTCTCGTAATACTCTCTTCGCCGTAACTCGGAAAGAACACCTTCCTGCTGCACACGCTTATTAAAGCGATGTAGCATATTATCGAAGCTTTCGTCTCTGCCAAGACTTACCTGAGCCAATTTAAGAAAACCTTTCTCTCTCGCGGGACCGTAGCAAATTACCGAATAATTATGCTACCCCTCATTTGAAAGCTAAATTGTATCGCGTGGTAGACTAGCTGTCAAACTGTAATTAGCTTGCGGCATAGGTTTGATTGCGTGTAAAGATGAGAAGTTGTGGTACATGGACATAATATGGGAACACAATAGATATATACTGAATATGTAAAAGGTAATATATATGAGCCTCTTGCAAAAGTGGTAAGAATGGGCTGAATATTAGTAGTGAGAAGGGAGCAAAGAAGAACATACATGATGATCTTCTGTCAGATGAGCTAGAATTAGCAAGGCAAAGAATGAGACAGAGGAGATATCATCATAGCCTTAGTTGAGAGGATATCACAATCGAAACCGGTGAGAGAAAGGCGAAACGGAAACGTGTCCGACCAAAGAAGGTCAAAGAGCGTGCTAAAGAGCCAACCCGATTAGAGAGACAAAAGGATATGCCCTTAAAGGAGATGCTGGAAGATTTGCCCATAGGTTGTGATGTTGGTACCAAGAAGAACAGCAAGGGATACAAAGAGACTTGGATTGGCTACAAGTTCCATATTGATGTTGGGGATGGACAAATTCCCATCAGCTGTATACTCACTTCGGCCTCAACTCATGACAGCCAAGTAGCATTACCCCTGGTAACGATGACAAATCAACGAGTCACTAGCCTGTACGATTTAATGGATTCAGCCTATGACGTACCGATTATCAGGGAATATAGCAATTCCTTGGGACATGTGCCGATTATCAGTATCAACCCACGCAGGGATACAAAACTGAAAGAGGAGTTAACATCGGAAGCCCAACGTTTGCGATTCCTTCATTTCGAGCGGCCTGAAGACCGGCGATACAAAGAGATGACAAGTGTTGAGAGGGTGAATGCTTGGCTCAAGGATGAATTTGGTGGGGGGATGATACGAGTCAGAGGTCACGCAAAAGTAATGACCCATCTCATGTTCGGCATCTTGGCCTTAACGGCTGATCAATTGATACGACTAGCTGTATAGTTTTCTGTTCCCTCTGTGGAAGGAGATATCGTCAGAAGGCTGACTAGCAAGGTAATAACTGCTAGATACACCAAGATCATAACGAAAGAGTGCTATTTTAGGCAAAATCTGGCTCCTGGGAGTGGCACTGTACAAAGACCATCTGACAATACTCACTTTGCACTCCAATATTTGCCTCCTGAGGAGTTTTGCAAGAGTCTCAATATGTATATGGTTACGTTGATTTGTCTGTGTAGTAGGTATGCTGATTAGTCTCCTACTGTACATGTGAGTAGTGGCGCCTATAAAGAACCTGAAATCATAGGTGTATCATTGGATAAATGGGAGTTAGATAAGGGTCGGTTAATATTAGAATAAGTGGCTCTATGGAGGTATTTCATGGACTAGACTTACAAGTATAAAGTAAAGATGTGGACACAGTAGAAAAAGCAGGAGAAACTGTCCTATTGTTCAGAAGCAGTTTCTCCTGTTGGTGATTGAGATTCCTCTTATACAGAGGTTCTCTCCATATTCCAGCTAAACACAACTCTAATATGGTTTCTCAGGAAGGAATGAGTCCACCAATTGTAGCAGTTGGGCCTTGGCTGGGGCTGCTTTATACCATGCCTCCATTTGCTGGTGTACTCTTGCATAGATGTCCACAGCCTCTTCAGGGGTTTTACCTGCGATGAGTGGTTGGCATAACTGGGATGAGGCTATAATTAGTGCATACTGGAACCACATCTCTCGTTCCTCTGCAAGATCTCCACGAACGGCGACAGTTGTCTTCTGTTCTTCAGTAGTAGCGTTCTTATTCTGCTTTGCCATGTATCTGATCCTCACTATATTATTATGTCGTAGTTAGTGTGGTTTGCCTGCAAAGCCATCATCCCATAGAAGACAGAAGCTGCTGAACATCTGGTCTCTTGAGAGGCTCTGTTAGTCTTTCGATATATGCATCGATATTCAAAGCATTTACTTCTTGTAGCTCCTCATTTATGGTCTGTCTGAGCGAGACCTTTACATGAGGAAGGAACATATCAGCGGCGTCATAGTCACCCCAAAGCGTGACACCAAGTTCCTCCAAGTAGGCAAGGGATTTTACAATGAGCCATACCCAATCAGGTAGGGTCATTCCCTTGATTTCTACTAGCTCATAAATGAGTTCCGCTGTCAATGTTGTTGTGCCATGCTGCATTAGTCGCATGGTTGTCTGGCCGTCCTCGACGGGCATACGTCTGTCCATCCAGTTCTTGGCAAGTTCATGAACTTCTTCTACAAGAGATTCCCTATCATCCACCTTCATCCCTAGTCGCTTCATACTTGCAGGATCTAAAAATCGAGTGAAGACGTCCTCCAGCATATCGACATCTCGATAATATAATAGACTGGCAAACAGGTCTAGTGCCCATTTCTTGCCTTCATCCGGTAGGTCATCAATCATGCCGAAGTCGCAGACGAAAACCTTCCATCCTGGATCATCCTCAGTTGGTTCACGAGCATAGAGATTTCCCAGGTGAGGATCGCCATGAATAAGACCCCATCCAAGGATCATTTCGCCCCAGAATGCGGCAGTGGCCCAAAAGGCGTGGAGTGCACGTTCTTCTGGGTACTGGGGTATCTTCCATTGTACTATTTCCCATAGCTTTTCTGGATCGATATCGAGGAGATTGTCCACCCGGTGATAGTTCTTTATCAACTCCATGACAATCATCTTTGATGTTGTATAATCCCAGTGAACTTTGGCAATCTTGATTGTCTGGCTATATATTGGATGTTCGCCGACTAATTCGTAGAATCTCTCCTGAGTGCGTGCTTCAAGAAAGAAATCGATCTCCCTCTGAAGTGATTTCTTAAAGCTACTGGTGAAGATCCCCAAGTCAAAGTGACGTAGTGCTGGGATCCTCTGAAGAATTGAGCAGGCTATATCAACAATGATTACCGTGTCTAGTGTGACTGTTCCTTCAAGGTAAGGACGCTGTAATTTGAGCGCTACTTCTTCACCATTTCGCATTCTGGCTGCATGAACTTGCGCCAGTGATGCTGCGGCAATTGGTTTATCCTCAATGAAGGAGAATACGTCATCGATAGTATACTCGTGACCGAGCTCTCTGGTGACGATCTTTCTGATTTCAGATGGTGGAATGGGTGGCAGCTTATCCTGCATTAGCTGAAATTCGTCACGCAGGAAAGGGGGCATTTCTGGACGCATACTCATGATCTGTCCCAGTTTGATAAATGTGGGACCGAGCTGGGTTACTAGGCCTCGAAGCAATCCTCCCACGATTGTTTTTGTCGTGGGGACACCCCTGGCCACATTATCATGAGCAAGCCTTATGAGTTCATCTAGCTCTGCTCTGTTGGTGATTTGTCCAAGGGTTTTAACGCCAAGACTGGCTTCACCAACAACAAGTGAGGACCGCATCTCTTCGCGTGGTCCCAGGATTTTGGCTAAATCCTTGTATCTGGATGGAATTGGTATATTCTTTAATATCACTAGCCTGGTCCAAATGATTAGTAAAGGTGCTCGGAATAATAGGAAGCGCACTGCAATAAATGCTATTTCTCCAATCCTTAGTAGTACAAGGATTGCCCGATATGTATAGCTAAAACTCCATAATGCTGGGTGATAATACTTTGCTACCATTGGGCTAGAACCTCCTTCAAGTTCAGGAAGCAGAGGTTTTATGGGATTCGAGTGAACTACGATTTGTAACCTAAACCCTGCCATCCGAGGTGATTACTCTTGCTTTCGGCGATTAAACCAAGATGCCCACCTCCTTTGACCTAGATCTTTAGTCTCTATAACACTGAAGTATTACATAAAACAATACTAATGTTATGAAACATCTGTACTAGACTATATATTTGGATGAATGGTAAGTATAACATAGTAGATAATATGAGAAAAGCTTTGATGGGTAAGGAGGGGGAAATATTGTAACAAAAGTTAGTCATCTGTTAATGTGCGATGTTAATTACACGTGTTTAATAGATCTTGATGCACATTTACGATGTTGCAGGGTCTTTGATAGAGATAGAGATATTGTGATAAATGGCTGAAATATCTGATAATGTTGTTACTGTATTGTACCTGTTAGGTATTAACTACCAGTGTGATAGGAATAAATAATTGTAAACGATTAGTCCTTTAGCTCTGAAAGAGTCTCTTCCGTAGCGAACCTATACTGGAACCCGATGAGGTTTATCGACTCTTGCTTAATCTCCTTCACTCCACTTGTAATACAGTCCCTACGTGTAACCGTTCACCCAGTCCGTCATTGCAAGTAGTGGTAGCGACATGACAATTTGCGGTGTGGTATGGAGGGGATGTTGATTAATAGCAGACAGGACTGGTAATAGGTTCAGATTGTCCCCCCTATCTGAGTACATTGCCGAGCTTTACTTCTAAGAAACTGGAGATTAATATAACCCGTGTTCCTCACGGTACCCGTGCTCACAATAACAGAAAGCGGGTGAACGGTTACCCCTACGTTATGAGGCGAGGAGCTAAGGGCCTAGTCTTTTACTATAAAACGATTAGGCTCTTAGTTCCTCTATGATTGAATTCCCTACCTGTGAGAATTTCCTTGCATAATCATTCATCCACCATTTTATCTTGGGTAGATGGGAGTCCTCGCTCCCATCTCGACTGAAGCGAGGATTTCAGTCTACCCACAGATGGATTACTGTTGACTGCCTCTTTATACTTCATGAAAGAAACGACCATTTTACGCTGTATAGCTAATAGCCCGTATCTAAACATTACTCTTGGGGGAGCGAAGCGCTCAATTGTTTAGTGGATTACAAGTCCTTGATCTTTGAGGTAATCCACTAGATTAGCTGATCGAAATAACCATAATAAGAAACAAAACGATCCTTCTATGTAATAATATAATAGAAGGATCGTTGATTGGGTGACCGCTTGTTCTTTACTTGTCGTCTTTGCCTTCGGTTTTCTCTGAGTGCTTCTCCCACACGAGCCTATCAGACTTGGAATCGTCAGTATATCCCCCGTATACACGCAGATGTGAATCGGCGTGAACTTGAGAGGCATCGGTATATACAAAGGCGAGCTTTTCCCATTTGGGACATTGACTACCATCAGTATCGAATCTGACTCTTTTTCCTGGCTGCCCTGGCAGGTCTCCGGGGATCACACGACAAAGTCCCTCTAGTTCTCCCCACATACCGTATTGACAGTAGTTCTCACAATTGCCACAAGTCTTTGCTGTCTGTTCGTCTGCCATGTGATAGTACCTCCTCCAATGTTACTATGCCCCTTGTGACCGTCAGTAATCAGGGGCCAGTTATATGCTGCCCGAATGCATCGTGACTAGATTTCTTGAATGGTTCTCTCAATTATACCTTCCTGGGTTAGTGCATTCAGTTCTACGAAGTGTGCGCTGTACCCTGCGACCCTAACGATGAGTTCCTGATATTTCTCTGGTTCACGTTGAGCGGCCCTGAGTGTCTCATTATCAACCATATTGAACTGAACGTGAGGTACATTGAGATCGTACCATGTCTTCATGTAGTTCATCCAGAGTTGGAATCCCTTTTCTCCAGCGAGCTGTGAAGGGGAAAGCCTCTGGTTAAGAAGACACTGCTTCAACCTGCGATGGTCGATCTTAGCAACAGAACGAAGAACTGCAGTGGGCCCTTTCTTGTCGAAGCCCGCACCTGGAGATATGCCACCATCATAGAGATTGTCGCCCTGTCTCCGTCCATTAGGCATGGCACCCATCATCATAGCCGCGGCTGCCCAACCGGAGGCGAATTCGGGAAGGGGCATGTATTTACCTCCCCCTGCTTCAACATTACGGTTGCATTCCTCTGCGAACATCTTGTATAGCTTGGCAGCCATTTCATCTGCTTCGTCAATATCATTACCGAACTTGGGTAGATTGAGGAATTCTTGACGCATCTCGGCATAGCCCACCCAGTTGGATTTTAGGGCTTCTTGAAGCTCAGCCATGGTGTATTTCTTATCTTCAAAGACAAGCTTCTTTATGCTATAAAGACAATCAATAATATCGGCGCCGCCTCCTCTGGTAAGCCATGCATTAGACAATGGTTCGCTTCTAGGATCAACCATGTCCATGCCACTATTGATGCACCGTTTGAACAATGAGGAGCCAAACGGTTGCTGAAGGTATCTGGCTTCCATATATCGTCCCTTATTCCTGACACGTGCAGCCATCTCATACATGAATCGTTCCTGCATGCGCATAGCTTCAAAGAATTCTTCGAAGGTTTGGAAGGTTGAGGCATCTCCAGTGTGTGGACCAATCTGCATTCTCATTACAAATGGTTCAAAACCATCGAACATGGCTAGCATGAAGGAGGAGTAGCCGTTTGTGAAGGAAGCAGCATATCTTACACCTTGTCCTCCCCTTCCCTTTGTAGCTCCAGGAGACATGCAAACAACGTTGGCGTAACTCCTAGCTTCTTCCAAGGTGGCACCAAAATTATGCATAAGGGTGTCTAGACATACACCTTCGTGTTGGAAGGAGGGGTAACCCATACCTTGCCGGACGGTCTCGTAGGCAGATTTGAGGGTGGATAGTCTCACCTGAGGATGATATCTGAACATATATGAAGGCTCACTTACTCTAACCAGCCGACAGGCTTCAAGTACAGCGTCTGTCAGATCGTTGCTAGCATCTCTGCCATTCTCATCGACTCCACCTATGGTGATCGTTGGCAAATGGACGGGGGCTCCTTGGAAGGCTGCCCTGAATCCACGACCGACGGCGCCAGTGACCTCGTAAACGCGAATGTTATTCTCACCCAGGAGTTCTATAGCTTGTTCTCTGGAAAGGGTTTTATCTTCAATAACGTCCTTCTTATAGTATGGCCAGTAGATCTGATCCAACCTTTCGGCCCATCCACCATGGACACGCTCGATGAACCTTGCTGCGATGCCGACGAATCGTTCGCATTGTATGGATTCGTGAAAGTGTTCCACAGGGCTCGCTGGAACCTTGGCACAGATATCGGACATCTTGAGAAGTTCCGCTTTACGGTTTGGATCGGTTTCAAAGTTCTCTGCAATGATCTTGGCTAATCGGCTATACCGGTTGGCCCACTGAATTACGGCCTGAACAGAGAGCTTCATAGCGCTCCACTCATCTATCTTCTCATGAAGTGGTAGGGTATTAGGTGTACCTGGGCCAGTGCTAAGCAATTTCTCTGCTTCATTGATCTTTTCGTCGATCATACTGATGATGCCATTGAGTCCGTTTTCGAATACAAAATCATAATCGAACACCGCACTATTGCTTCCATCGAGGTGTACCCCGCTCATAACAGGGCCGGTCACAATTCCGATTTGTTCTTGCTGGCTGAGATAGCGTTCGGTGAGGACTTGCATACACTTGTTGGACCAATAAGCATGGCATGCTTGGATCCACTCTTTCTCGTCCTCTGGGATGAGTTTATCAGGATCGTAATAGAGGTCCTCATTATTGTTACGGGATACTTCTACGTAGTATTGGACTTGATTTGGCCTTTCGCAATGATAACCAACTAATCTGGAGTGATCGATGATGAAGATGGGCATATTTCGCAAGTAGGTGTCTAAGGCTCTAGATCTTCTCTCAACCCAGGGAAGGCCGTCTGTTTCCTTGAATGACATCGTCCACCAATAGGTCCTTTCAAGGCCGATACCTACGCCTGGGAGGTATTTGCCACCTGTAGTACCTTTGGACCAAACTGCTTTACGTAGATAATCCAGTCCAGAGGTTCGTTTCTTTTCCGCTTCCCACCACCACGCTTCTCGTACATCTTCTTTTGTTGTGGTCTGTTCCATCATGGTTGTCCTCCTTCTAACCTGTACGATGAGTGGAGACAGATTATATTATACTGGAAAGGTGATATTACTGCAAAAATATGTATAGTTGACATATTCGCTCTTTATCGGCTGTAAATAGATTAAAGTTCTGTTATAGAGATTAAAATGATTCACGGTTTTGTTTTATAGAGTAGGTTTTATCAAGATGGTATCGATGCTTAATAGTGGATGTAATATATGAGGCCAACCACTTTTGCAGATGAAGGTGACTCATGATGACAAGGTTGATATGATCAATCGAGATATCACAAAGTGTTTGTATTCCAGTATGGACATACCATAATTGGCTTTCAGCTCCCAAAGTGAGGGGAGCTGAAAGCTGAGCTCTGATTATGCAATCTTACGTCTGGATATTTACACTGCTTATGATTACCACTAGTGATTCCTAATTCTTTAAGGTAAACCCCTGGCTTTGCCAGGGGACTCCCATAGTTTGACAGATCCGGGAATATGAAAGAGCCTCCTAACTGCGAACCGCTCAAAGTTAGCAGTAGAGGAGGCTAATGGAAGATATACAAAGTCTAGGTCACACAGTATGGGATTGCAAG
>JAXHVC010000110.1:0-3960 GCA_034189315.1 Chloroflexota bacterium
CGGAACACTGCCTCTGGTTTACCAGATATCCTACTGCGCTTCGCCTGGCGAGAGGGCTTACCATTTTTTTGAGTTGATATCCTTAAGCAGGTCAATATCTATTGCCTGTTGTGCTACTATTCGTCTTAGCCTTTTATTATCCTCTTCCAGTGTCTTCAGCTTTCTTAAGTCAGATATCCCTAATCCTCCGTATCTGCTCTTCCATCTGTGTATTGTTGCCGCCGACACTCCCTGTTGACGTGCAACCTCTATCACTGGCTTCCCCGATTCCACTTCCCCTAATATGCGTACTATCTGTGTTTCCGAATATCTCTTGGTTCTCAAGATCATCCTCCTGTAGCCATATTCTACAGGATGCACTCACTCATTATGGCCCTGATATCGGGGAGCATGCCAATTCTGGAAGATGCTGACGCTAGGGGTGTTCATGTGTCTAAATAAATGAGGAATACAGACATATAGATTCCCTTGTATGGCGAGTAGTCCTGAAGGGTGTTAATGCTGGTTGACGTGTGGATAAATTTGCTTGACACAATTTTATTTATATGTTAGCTTTTTAAATACATAATGCTTAAAGATGCGGCAGGTGGTTGTTACATCTTGGTAGTGGCCACAAATATCCTGTAGGTGCTTCAATAGGATTTAATGATGATCCATAAATGGGGGGCCCCAGAGGATTTATGCTGTAGCTTCTATCTTCTTTATCCTTGTCCTCTTCATGGTTTTCTATCCTGTAATTCTCCCGATAGTGACGTAGGCGCGATGTACATATGCCATAACTCATTGTTTTGGAGGATATGAATTCTTATACCGTACTGAATATAGAAGTTGAATCGTTCATGTGCGGTAGGAATAGGATGGATTGATCTGTATAGATTAGCCATGGGGATGGCTAACGTCAACATCTATTCCTCCCAGATTTATCCCACAACAACAGTATGCATGAAAAGTAATATATGATCCGGTACTAGGCTCATTAGAAGCGGACTATAGTGGAATATTACTGTCACATGACTGGGTTTTGCTATCAATTCCATTGATAAGTCAGGGAGGCAAAGGAGTGGTATTGTCTCCTGACAGTATGATTCAGTTTCAATGCTGCTTTGTGGGAACTCCCAACATAAATATGTATAGGTTACTTATGAGGCTAGCTCTTTTCCAGAGCAAGACTGCTAGATTACCTTTAAGATGTTGACCCAATTTAAGGAAAGGAGGAGTAATGCGCACAGGAGCGAAGGTTGTTGACTTGCTTGTCGTCATCATCAATATGTTTTTTGGCGGCGGCAAGAAAACTGGATGATCAAGAGACAATAAGTCAAAGGGGGTAATGATGTACGTGAACGCAAAAGCGCTTGGATATTTTGTAGCACTACTCTATGGGCTTGCAGGCCAGAAGAAATAACAGCTGTAGCATATGTCCATCCAAAGGGAGTGTTCGACATCCAGTTTTGTGATGTGGTCCTAGAACAGAGATAGATGATAGTAGAGTGGGGTGGGAAGAAAATCGGTATAGCAGGATTAGTCTCTGTTCAGATACAGAGTAGTCTCTCGTCTGGTAAGGTTTTTAATGGGAGTCTAACTCATGGTGGACAACAGGTTTTACGAACTACATATCAGATATTCAAATGACCTGATCAAAGTGAGCTAAGGTTGGCGCTGCTCTTACTGGGTGTTGTGGTGAATATGTCCTGGTGAGACTAGAGAACTGCTGCTATTGTGTGGTTGTTGTGAATTGGCATTGATTGGAAAGATGGACAGGTTAGTGACAAGGTGCTGCAGCATTCGGGAGGTTCAATTATTAATGACTTCCTTCTAACCCTCCTATAGGATCACTCAGTGACAAAATGTCTTGTTCGGGAAGCTGCCGGATTGTTGGAGGTTGATCTGATTGGAAGGAGGCATAAATGTACGCGAGTGCCAAGGTTATTGACTTGCTTATAGCTATTATTGGTGGCTTTCTTGGTACGGGTTGTGGCAAGGGCAAGAACTAATGGAGATAAAGGCAAAGGCTAGAGTGGTTAAGCTCTACCCACGATCCTTCCTCTGATAATAGAGAATAATGATGTACTACTTGAGTTTTATCCCGTGAATGACCGTGAGGATCCCTCGATCGCCATGTTCAGGAGTATGAGTTTAAGAAGGGCCGATGTCTAAAAAGGAAAGGAGGAGTAATGCGCGCAGGAGCTAAGGTTTTTGAATTACTTATTGCGATTGTTAACGGATTCTTTGGCACTGGTGGCAAGATGTAAGTGGTATGAAGGTGGAGCCAAGCCTGAAATGGACAGGTGTTAACCTGGCATAATCCCCTACTTAGGCCTTCGCTATGCCATTCAATTATGGAAAGGAATGATGCCCTATTAAGGCTTGTTTTTGCGAATGGCTGTAGGAACTAATTCATAGTCGTATGCATGGGTGAATGTTTGCCAGGAGGGCTGACGCAAAAAATAAGGAAAGGAGGAGTAATGCGCGCGGGAGCTAAGGTTATCGAATTGCTTATTGCGATTGTTAACGGGTTCTTTGGCACTGGCGGCAAGAAGTAGACGATCGAAGTAGTACTCCAAGACCTCATGATAATACATGTGTGACGTATGGTGAAGAACGCCTTGGGGCAATCGGGTGTTCTTCACCTATGTCCGGTTAGTTAAATTAGTCTATCTAGCATGAGCGTTACGAAGGGGACGTGACTCGATGAATAAACAGAATGAACTAGTCACAATAACTTCATTGGGCTACAAACTGGACAGGCAACAGAGGATGTTGTGGAAAGGAATTGAGGAAAGATACCACGGAGTGGATCCCAATCATATTCCAACCATTATTGTGAAGAGGAATGATGAGGTAAAGCAGTTCTTTGTGCTTTATAGCAATGGTGAGCCTGTTTGGTAGGGTGGCGGTGACTGTGGATAGGAGATGGATAGAAACAAAGGCAGAGAACCTAGGATTTATTGAGGACCTGATCATAGATCCAATTCGAATTGAATTGGCACACAAACTTATTGATCGTTGTTTGGCTGCATTGAAGCGTCAGGGTGTTAAAGGGGCTATAGCTAGGGCTCAAGGATTTCCTGCACTATCGGCACAGAAGTTCGAGGTGCTTCCTCCATTTGGCCTTCCTTCTAATCCTCCTGAGTACATTGAGCTCTATGAAAGTCATGGATTTGTCAAACACAAGGAATGGGCCAACTTCCGGTTTACACTTCCTATAGAAGCATCTGGATCCGCTCTTGATAGGTGGGAAAAATGTCTCAGTAGCCTACGAGCAGAGGCCAAGCCATTAGACACAAGGAATCGACGTGAAATCAAGGAATATAGCAATCTCTCCTATGATGTTTTAGTGGACCATTTTGGTTATACCCCAATGAGATTCATGGATTCTTACTCATTTATCAAGTTTCTCGTATTTGGCTTATTCTGTCGTCTTACCAGATTCAGGATCTATATACTTCGCGATAAATCAGGGAATATGGTCGGCTTCTTCTCCTACAGCCCGGATTACAATATTGCGCTGAAGCCTCTCACCATGTATTTAAATAGGTACAACCCACTTGCACTGCCTAGGTTTATGTTAGCATTACGTAGAACTAAGAGGGCTGCGATTGGCTCAATTGGGCTTGCTCAGGAAGCAAGAAGAAAGGGATTTATACGGGCTGTTGATTTTGGGCTCGGGCTAGTGAGGGAAGAAGGCTATGAGCAGCTTGATACTGGCCCTGTATTGATTGAGAATGCTGTAGTTGTCAAAATGATTCATGCATTTCAGCAGAGATATGATGTTGGTATGGAACACATGAAGTATCACACACTCCTCTACAGATTCTAGGCTGTTTGAAGGCCATATATAGCTTGCTTGTGCTTTTAATATTCAAATCATCAGTATTATGTCTGCACATTACTTCTCCTAGAATGCGCTACAATTCAGAATACATCGTGATTTAAGTCATGTGCACGTAGCTGGAATGTACT
>JAXHVC010000111.1:0-6533 GCA_034189315.1 Chloroflexota bacterium
CCCGCACTCTGGGAGCCCTCGAAGCCGTCACCCCTGGTGATTGTCCTTCATGGCGCGTTCGAAACCGCCCGTTCGATGGAAAAGCAGACCGGTTTTAGGTAGCAGCGCTGTGCCATCGATCTCCTCTTGTCTGAAACCCAGTTCGGAGAGGATTTCGGATAATCCCAGGTGTTGGAATGCATCATAGGACACAGACTCTTCTCCGATAGTGTGGTATTTGCTTTGTGATAGGGTGCTAAGATCTACTGTCTGCCAATCCTGTTCCTGTTCCGCTGTGGAGGGAATGCTTTGAATCTCTTTTCGCCAGAGGAGTGCGGCATAATGGGGGGCAAGGCTCTCGATGTGAGACTGAGTAGGAATAAGAGGTTGTTGGCCGTAGAGGATCTGTTCAATGCGAGCGGTGAGGGGTTTCCAATCATCTCTGGGGATATCCAGGGTGCTGAGGTTGAGGACGATTCTCTGTCTGGGGCCTTTAGTGGTTCTCACGGCCTCCACGAGTCGATGGTAGATATTATAGCCGGGGTTGTTTTTGATGATCTCTTGAATGAACATAGACAAACTATAGCGTATTTAGTAACTGTTCCAACGTGCTGTTTTAATGCTGTTGTAGTCTCGTTTTGGTGGATTTCTGAATCTATTTTGAACCTGACTTAAAATGTTTATAAAATGGAGGAATCGTATCTGACCTCATTTCACATAAAGGTTTAAGCTTTGGTTTTAAACAGAATCAATCCGAAGCTGTCATTTAACGCAGACGGTGATATTCTAATATAAAATCTGCTCGTGTGAACAGTTGCCGTATTCAAGTCCATAGTCAATACTACACCAATGGTATGGGAGACTACATTAATACCTCAGCTATGGAACCTTGCCCCATTGCTCCCCTGTCAAAGCCGAGACATCGAAGATTAGGCCTCACTGCCATTGCGATTTGGCAAACTTGGGCAAAGTTTACATGGTTGTTTCAACGTTTTAAATATAGTAATCTAGCCACTCGAAGCCGTTCTGCGTTGATCATACATTAAGATTTGATGTCTTGTGGGGGTTAATAGTCGTATCTTGACACCCAACAATAAGCTGAGTGAAGAAGTACAATCATCCTCAGAATTAGACAGTAATCTACTAAGGCATAGCAGCCTGATGCTTATAGCTTCTGCTTCCTCTTTCTTCTTTGCTTTTCTCTTTCACTTTATAATGGGTAAAAGATTGGGCCCTTCTGATTATGGAGTGTTATTTGCCCTACTTTCTGTTTTCATCATAATTACAACTCCTGTTATCAATTCGCTTCAACTGGGTGTTGCCAAACAAACAGCCACATTCAACGTTGATAAAGAGTTTGACAAAATCAGATTTATTCTGTGTTGGATGATCAAGAGGGCTTTCGTAGTTTTTGTCCTCGTGTCCATTCTGGTTGCAATCGCGAGTCCTGCTATTCTGGATTTTCTAAAAATAGAGTCAATCGTTCCACTAATTTGTATTGTCGCCACGCTACCATTCATCGCTATCCTTGCCGTAACTAGAGGTGTATTGAGGGGGATCGATGACTATAAACATCTCGCGCCTAATGTCGGTTTAGAGAAGGCGGTAATGCTTGTTTTGGGAATCATGCTTGTTTTTCTTGGATTTGGTATCGGTGGAGCGCTTGTATCATATGGTTTAGCAGCACTTATTATGTTTATCATATCCTTGATTCCGTTGAAATCATTGCTCAGAGAAAAGGGAACGCCTTGCCCTGTTGGGATTTACAGAGATAGCTGGTTAGTTTTCTTTGCCTCCCTATGTCTGACAACTATGGTTTGTGCTGACCAACTGCTTGTGAAACACTTTTGTGACTCTGAAGAGGCAGGTTACTTTGCTGCAGTGTCTCAATTGGGAAAAGTGATATTCTATAGTTCAATGGCGCTAGGAGCAGTATTGCTGCCAAAGGTATCTGCTAGACAAGGTTTAAAAGAAGCTCAGATTCGTCTTCTCAATGGAAGCCTGCTTTATATGGGACTCATCTCGACAGTTCTCTTATTATTCTATCTCCTAGCCCCATCCTATTGTTTACGCTACTCCTACGGAGCCGAATATCTGCCTGGCAGTGAATTGATGGGTATCTATGGTATAGCTATGGCATTATTATCTTTCTCAGTGATTCTAATTTACTATAACATATCAATTGATCAGTCAAAGTTTCTCTATGGACTGATTGGCTGCACTTTCTTGGAGATTGTTTTGTTAATATTCTTCCAGGGTAACCTGACTCACATGATTTGGGTTTTGATTACGACATTTTCCATTCTACTGATTATTAACATTAGTTTAAATCTTAAGCATATTACAATGATTTGGATCAGGTGATTATACTTCAAGTCATTGATATCATAGGATATACGTTTTGATAGTGTTTACCTCCCCCCTGGTCTTTGGATGACCTGAGCAGCAAGCAGGTGAGCCAACTCACAGCTTTGTTTTAAATCACACTGAGTCATTCTAGCTGATATGAAGCCAGCTGTGAAGGCATCACCTGCACCGGTAGTATCAACTACTGGTGAAACATGGATGGAATCGCTTAAAACATACTCCTTTGTGCTGGAGGCGACGCTGCCTTTTTCTCCTAAGGTCATGATTACTGTTGCAACTTTCTTGCTCAATGCATCAATTATGGTGATCACCGAATCTTCACCCGTAAGAAATCTTCCTTCATCAAGGTTCAGTATAAGAACATCTACTAGGTTTGACATGAAAGATATGCATCGATCTCCAATTATATTATAAGCACCAGGATTGAACCATATTTCGCTCCCTTTTTCCTTGGCACTACGCACAAGGGTTTCCAGAACCATAGCATTTCTCTCAGAAATTAAGGAATAGCCGACAGTATAGAGTATTTTACATCCTTCGATATATCCTAATAGGCCTTCCATTTCTCCTATGACCCAGTGATCATTCGCCCCCCTACTTGTTACCATCGTCCGGTTCCCTTCTTCATCTATGAGCGAGACACAAATGCCTGTGGAATGTATGTTATCTGTTAATGTTAAATCTGCTACTTTCTCGTTTTTAAGGTCATTACGGAATGCATGTCCTAGTGGATCGTTCCCAACCTTGCCAATGAACTTGGAAATGATACCCAACCTGCTGGCCCAAACTGACACGTTTGCAGTTCCACCAGGTGATATTGATATGTTCCTACTGAAAGCACCTCCCTTAACTAAATGATGAGTGGGCACACAGACATCAAAGAAGGCATCTCCTATCACACACAGACTCGATTCATTCACCTTTCAATCTCCATTTGAAAACTCCTTTAATAAAGGGCTCCTTGACAGCCTATGCAAAACAATGGACCAGCTTTTGATATTTTTATTAAGGAACCTCTGATCAAGTCCTAGTTTCCGAGATAAACAGCTTTTGCAAAGTATAATATTCTTGACTTATTCAGAGGTTCCTTAAGTACAACGTATTAAAAACAGGTTTAGGTTTATCAGTCTAGATAGGGGGCCATACTTAGCGTGTCAGTTATGTGTTATTACAGGGGGATCATCTGTAAGCCAGGGATCTTGTGAAGGTCGTAGCTTAGTAATATAGTACAGACATCTCAGTAATCACGACGTTGATATATCTCCAACATCGCTGCTTGTTTCATATCAGGGATAATGCACTTTTTCCCTCATTGGATGCTGGAATTGGGAGAGACATCATCTCCAGCATGGTTGGAAAGGCGTCGATGTACTCTATCTCTATATCCTGGAAACCCTCCCGATTCAGCATGAATATGCCGTTGGTGGCCTCATTCCCTGGACCATAACCATGCATGCCTTTTACAGATGATCTTTGGAAGTAGTTCGGCATGATTACTGTATCAGGATCTGCTACAAAAACATCTTCTCCATACAAATCGTGATCAAAGTTTATTTTATATTTTACCTTCTCTTCGTCGCTGATCAATCGAATTCCTGCATAAGTCTGCAACTGGGCACGAATCTTTGCCCTTGCCGTCTCATTTTCATACCAGAACCTTGCCATCATAGAATCCAGGAATACCATATAGTCTCTGCCTGCCTTAAGGCTGATATTATTTTCAATTTTCTCTATATCGATATGGTTGTGAATTTCCGCCATCCCGTGGTCACTCATCACGATGATATTTGTATCACCGTAAAGACTCTCGAATGCCGCTATTGCATCTCTTGCATATTGGTCCACACTCCGAATGGTTTCTATCAGTTTGGGGGATTTAGGTCCATATGCATGTCCCACCCTGTCTACGTCGGTGAAGTATACCATGTAGAAGCTTGTCCTAGGTTCAAGAGCCTTGATAAAACTCTTGTACGTAGTCTTGTCAGATACCGAAATGGGATAACTAATACGTTTCTGCTTATTTGAAGTTACAACACAGCCGTGAATGTATTTAAATGAGATATTCTCATTTCGTAAGGTGTCAAATAAAGATGTGATTCCTGCTATGGCATTTCTTTCAGTTATTGCGCACTTCATTGAAATATTGAAGTGCCTCAACCTGTTAAAAGGTACATAGTTGACAGGTGGAAAAAAACCGACCAATGGATAGGAAAGTGCCGATACCCCATATCTGACTAGCTTTTGAGTATAAGGTATTCTATCTACCTGCTGAAATAGAGCCCAGAGGCTTTTTAGCCAAACGCTCTTATTTTCATTTCTATCGTAAATATAGTTGTTCCATACGTTGTTTGTTACAGGATATGTACCGGTCAATATAGAAGCTATTACTGGCTGGAATCCAAAACCGGGAATGAGCTTAGCTTGTGAGTTATGATGCGCGAAATCGTTAAGAAATGTGACGTGATTGAGATAATCATGTGCAAAACCATCTATGATTAGTAATAAAGTTGGTTTTATCAAAAGATGCTCCTTTTTAAGGTTACATCATGAATTGGTAGATCCGAAATACATCTGCATAAAAAACCGACGCACTGTCCCAGTCATCCAGTCCTAATCCCTGAGGTGAGGGTTGCAGCTTTTGCAGCCTATCTACCCCCCTAGAGATCATAGCTCTGTCATGGGATCCATCCTCTTTCAGGGCGTAAAGAATCTGAGGAAGCGCCCGGAATATTTTGAGACCAGGATCAGTTATCTCATGGAGTATTTTTCGATAAGAGATTCCCTTCAACTCCTTTAGCTTGCGATAGTACAGTGAGTTTAGATAAACTTGCGCTCCGTATGATGCATACTTGGCGATACTAGTTGTAAGGGGCAGTTTAAGCTTTGCCTTGATTGCATCTCTAGTGTAGCGCACATCTAACTTCCCTCTCAGGAGCCCCATGAAGTGATCTGAATCTCTGATCCAATCAATCTGGTTATCAATACCATATAACTTGGATGTATAATATGGAATAACATGCCGCAGGTTCTCTCTGGTCTTAAACCATAGATCGACAACTTCTTCTGCGCTCGTGGCAGCTACATAGTCCTCGAAGTGTAGTTTGCAGTCAGTAGCCCAGGTCACTATATCTGGTACGTTTGGTGCAATTGAACTTAGTTCTGGATAGTGTGTCGCATAAGACTTCTCCAGAATATTGGCTCGCTGAACATAGGAGGGCTCGAATGTGTTTGAAAGCAATGTCAACGCTTCTGCTATAGACATATTCATTTTTGAAATGAAGTAGAGCAGACTTTCCTTTTCTTGTATGCTCATATCTTTACGAAGGTATTTTGTTCTGAAGAACTCGACTAAGAGAGACATCCTGTTGAATAGGAACCTGAAACCGTCTTCTCTCGGCATATCTTTTATTTGGTAATTAGGGATTAAATCCAAAATACTCTGGTCTCCGTATATAACCTTTCCAGAATGTTTCAATTCGTAATATTTAAGTAAGGGAGGTAGTCTCATCAGTTCTTTGGTGGTCATACACCGAAAATCTAAGTAGAAATGGAAAACATTAGTACTTTCTGTAAAGGAGAAGCTAGTATTAGTTATCTTTTTAGATAATTCTAGTGCCAATGTGTTTAGTGTATTCTTAGAAAATGAAAGCGGCTCCTCAGTTACAATGGTAATATCATAGTCATTTATAGGGTGCACTACCCCATCTATAACCTTTGCTGTTCCTTCTCCCCTTGCGAATCCTCCTCCCAAGATTAGGGCTGCAGGCTGAACGATAGCATCGTTCATTGATTCAACTATCAAGTTCATATGACGATCTATTTGATTGTCAACTTGTTCGCCAAGATTAGTGTATCTGGTTCCTATCCCTGCCATAATCAATTAAGTCCTTATTAGATTTATGATAACGGCTTTTCCTAGTGCGCAGTATTGCGATTAGCTGCTATATAACGAGCTATGCATATATTGTCAACGTAAAAACACTTTAACTCGTTATTATAGGGGTGTGATGTCGTATGAAACTTGAATTGCTGATAGTATGCCTTGTGCATCGGATTTCATATACCAATCATAACTACAAATATCATACTATTCTCAATATAGGTAATACTTGATATTGAATCCTGATAACATATTGCTTTATCAAGCACAGCTATCAAGAACTGAACACATGTTTTTACCGGCGCAT
>JAXHVC010000112.1:0-2248 GCA_034189315.1 Chloroflexota bacterium
TTACAGACAATGGTCCGGAGATGAGCACTCGTGATTCAAAGAAGAAGTCTTCTCATCCCTTTGAACGAATGCTAATTGAACTAGGTATTACTCATCGTTACACACGACCATATCGTCCTCAGTCCAACGGTAAGGTAGAGCGTTTCTGGAGGACACTTGAAGAGGATATCTCCTGCACGAAACTACATTCGATTCGATTGAGCAATTCAAAGACGAGCTCATGCAGTACCTTCTCTATTACAACCATCACCGACCACATCAAGCTCTAGGAGGAAAAACACCTGCTCAATTTAATGAATCCTGTCCTCAAATTACGTAACATCTACAATTGTCACTCTGAATAACCTTTTTCAACGGACAGTCCCAGAGAGGGACACCACATGGGCTATCCCTATGATGAAATGCTTCATAGCAAGTCATCCCAATTGGGCATGGGGCATTTTCCGCCAATCCTTTTCGCATTGCAGAGTTAACTAGACGAATACGGTATTCAGTATCGACAACCATAAGCTGATCTTCGATACTATCTACTATATCCCTTAAGTCTATGTCACAACTGCTGCGTCGGTATGATGCTGAAACCACCCTATCATCCATATCCATAATACACATACTCATCCATAACTTATTGAACATAACATACTCCGAAGGTTATGTCAGGTCAAGTGCCACCATTCCCTATTCAGTGCCATCAAGGCAACGATATACCATGATAGGATAGCTCCCTCTGCAATCTAAGCCTGGTATCAAGCCCCATTCGAGGAGAAACTTTCGGACAACTGGGGTACTTATGGATATTATTGACCAAGTGTGATATTATCGTCCTCACGAGGCAATTCAGAGGATAATCAATTATCAGCAATTCTACACACTGCAAATTGGTTATCCCCTGCATTACTACAAGTCTCCATGGAGTCTCAGGATCAGTCTCGGTTTTCGACAGCTTCGAAAGAGTACATTTATACGAGATATAGCTCCTTTCTGCACACATACCTGAGATCAGCCTTATATTCTGTTCGGATTCTACCAGGATGCAGACTGGGAAATCCTCTATACAAGACAATCCAGAAGGGAAGAAAGCGATGGCAGAGAGAATCCTTGTTCAAGGAAACGATGCGGTCGGCTTGGGTGCATTGGCCGCAAACTGCGAAGCATTTTTTGGGTACCCCATCACTCCACAGAACGAGGTCACCGAGTGGTTTGCTCGAGAATTCCCCACCAGGGGCAAGGTGTTCGCCCAAACCGCTTCAGAAGTAGCATCCATCAACTGGTTATTCGGTGCCGCTGCCACCGGAACAAGAGCTATGACTTCCACTTCGAGCCCTGGATGGGGATTGATGCAGGAAGGAGTATCACATCTTGCTAATGGCGAACTGCCATGCGTCATAGTCCTCATCCAACGTGGAGGACCCGGTGCTGGTACAACCAGACACTCACAGATGGATTACTTGTCTGTTACACGTGGTGGCGGTCAGGGAGGTTACAAGACCATCACATTGGCACCATGTTCTATTCAAGAAACTCATGACTTTATGCAACTCGCCTTTCACCTCGCCGATAAGTATCGCAATCCTGTAGTATTACTATCCGATGGGATCATCGGCCAGATGATGGAATTCCTGGAGTTAAGAACCATCGACTATGGCATATTGCCAGACAAAGATTGGGCGGTAAGGGGTAAGATAAACCATAAGGATGGGAGAAGGCGAATTCGACACTCCGCACAGGGTTTCGTAGGCTCGCTAGAATACCCTACCTACCTTTCATTCCTGCAAGCACTCGATAGCAAGTACCACGAGATAGAGACCTCGGAGATAAGATACGAGACCTATCTTATAGATGATGCAGACCTCATTGTAGTAGCCTTTGGATACGTAGCTCGAGTCTCACGAGATGCCGTAGACATGGCACGAGCCAAGGGACTGAAAGTAGGCCTAATACGCCCGATAACACTATGGCCATTTCCCTATCATGTCATAGAAGCCAATCGGAATGCCAAATTCCTAGTGGTGGAGGACAATCTTGGCCAAATGATCGACGATGTCAGAATGGCACTCGGCAGAAAGACAGACATTCAGTTGGTAGGTGCCCTAGATCGTCACGACGCTGGCGAGGGAGGGGCCATCTTTACAGATAAGGTCTTGGAAAAAATCGAAAGTTTGCTTTAAGATGGAGAAGGAACTAGTTTTAGGCATACCTAAGCTCTGGACCCAAAGGCAAGTCGTTATTTCCTTTTGTCAAGGATGCC
>JAXHVC010000113.1:0-8971 GCA_034189315.1 Chloroflexota bacterium
CCGTAGCAAACTTATTCTGAAACTCGATGAGATTTATCGATTCCTGCTTCATCCCCTTCACTCCCTTTGTAGTGCATTCCCTACATTCTATTGTTTCTCGGAGCTAAGGGCCTAATCGTTATGATTAATTCAACCTCATTGAAACCGATCTAAGTAAGTATTGAAACAATACCCAGCGGCATTTCTTGTTACCTCCCACCAACCTGGACTATTTCTCATTCACTGGTTGGTGGTTTAATAATAGGTTTGTCACTCCATTAACTATAGGTAAGCCATGATGATCTTCTTAGGATTCAGTTGACTTAGAAAGATGTATTTTGGAATCATCTCCTAGGAATAATACTAGAGTATTTGCTGCTTGCGCATCGCTATTACCCATGATTTCGGTGTTCTTTCCGATTACACTATTGGTCAAATGCTTTAAATGAGCAAAATGACAGCCGCCGAGGATCATGGAGTTATCCATGGTTGAATGCTCAATATGTGTATTAGCTCCAAGACTTACTAATGGGCCGATTGAAGAATCCTTAAGGTGACAGCCTTCTGCGATAATGGTTGGTCCTTTGATAGTACAATTCTCGATTGTGGTGCCGGCCCCGATCAGAACAGGATCAGTTATCTGGCTCATGGAATCTATGCTGCCTTGATTACCCGAATCCAAATGCTGCTGCAACAGGAATGCATTGGCCATCAGAAGATCTTCTTTGTTGCCGATATCAAGCCATCTTCCGGATAAAGTATAGCTTCTTACATCTTTGCCGCTGGCCAATAGCTTCTGAATTGCGTCTGTGATCTCCAATTCACCCCTCTTAGAAGGACTTATTTGAGCGATGAACTGGTGAATCTCGGGAGTGAATAGGTATGCACCCACAAGGATTAAGTTGCTCTTTGGTTTCTTTGGCTTTTCCTCAAGTCCGATCACTTGACCTGAATCATCTAGTTCGGCCACGCCGAAGGCACAGGGATTTGGTACCTCCTTCAGCATTATCGATGCATCTGGGTGATCTATAGTGAATCTTGTGACGAAATCCTTCACACCGCCCTCGATAAGATTATCACCCAGAAACATAAGGAATGATGAATCGGTAAGGAAGTCCTGGCTCATGATCACAGCATGAGCTAGACCTAGGGGTTCGAGTTGGAGTATGTAGGTGATCTCGGACTTACTTGGACAACTATTACCAATGAGTTGCTTCACCTGTGGACCGGTTTCTGGTGATACCACAATGCCAATGTCAAATATACCTGCATCTGTAATCTGTTCGATTAGATGAAGTAGTATGGGCTTATTCGCCACAGGTACCAGAGGTTTGGCTCTGGTGTTTGTCAGGGGTCTTAATCGGGTAGCTTTTCCTGCGCATAGTACGATTGCTTTCATTTATTATCCTTACAGCATTCTATCGGGCGTCCCTTGTGTTTGGGAATGCCGAAAGTATACGATCCTTCCTTTGGAAACAAAATGCATGCTTAAGAGTTCAACAATTACTATACCCCCATTATCTTTCTAGCTTGACTCAAAAGGTCATCTGTTTGAGTAGTACTTTCTGACTCTGCGTATATACGAAGTAAGGGTTCGGTTCCAGAGAATCTCACTAGAAGCCAGGACTCGTCTTCCATAAGAAAACGAAAGCCATCAGCCGTACCTGTTTCAATTAGGGCCTTGTTTGTAAAATCATCGGGTTTCGCTTTAGAAAGACGATCGATTAGATATGCCCTATCTGCAGGTGGGAATGTAAGGTCGGTTCTTTTATAGTAATGAGGCCCAACTGTTTTGTATAGGTATTCTACAAGTTGTGATGGCGTCTTGTTCAATGAGACCATAAGATCTAGGAAGCAGAGTGCTGAAAGAATTCCATCTCTTTCCGGTACATGTCCCCTGAAACCAAATCCACTACTCTCTTCTCCACCAATAAGCGCATTCTCTTCCATCATCTTTGGGGCCACGTGCTTAAAACCTACAGGGGTTACATAGACTGGTACATCAAATAACTTGCCAAGTTTATCAATCATATTCGTGGTAGCCACCGTTTTTATCAATGCACCACGTTCTTTTCGTACCTCAAGCCAATACAATGCTAACAGAGCAAAAAGTTGCAGGGCATTTAAGGGATTACCTTGTTCGTCCACTACTCCAATGCGGTCTGCATCGCCATCTGTAGCGAATCCAACAACGGCGTAATTCTCTTTGATGTACTCAGAAAGCTGGGATAGGTGAGGAGGTATCGGTTCAGGGCGGAGCCCAGGAAAAAGGGGATTATGCTCTCCGTGAATCTCATATATCTTAGTTCGACCGCCGGAGATGATGCTCTTTAAGTATCCTGACCCTGCACCAAACATAGAATCTACAGCAACTTTGAAACCGGCCTTGCGGATGTTCTTCACATCCACTAAATTGTTGATGTGTTCGACATAGGCTGGATACAAGTCTATGTATTGGATTAGTCCATTGGCCAATCCTTCATCGAGGGGAATCCTTTGGGTAGTGCCCCGACGGATGATATTAGGCAGCCTGGATTCGATGCTGGATTCGACCTCATGTGGTGCACTTGATCCTGTGGCTGCCTTGATCTTGAAACCATTCCATTCTGGAGGGTTGTGGCTGGCTGTTATGATTACTGCTCCTGCTGCTTTTCGGTTAGCAACTCCGAAACTAATAACAGGTGTAGGAGTTGCGTTGGAACAGAGGTATGTTTTAATGCCATTAGCTGCGATTACTTCGCTGACGGCTACTGCAAACCGATCTGATGCATAGCGAGTATCGTAGCCAATGACCAATCCATTGTCTGCGGTTCCTGTCTCCTTCAGGTGTTCCGCCATACTTTGTGCGCAATGCCTAACATTAGCAAATGTAAAGTCTTCCGCGATTATACCCCGCCAACCATCAGTTCCGAACTTAATATCTATTTTCATGTATTGTCCTTCCTTTTCATCTACTGTACCATCTCAAAGGGCACCTTTCAATCATCTCGACCTAATATAATTACAATTTAATACAATATAAGTTAATAAGAACATCAATCCAACTACTAAGTGGAGTATGGCCATGGGGACCTCTGTTAGTTACATGTAACATAATCGCTTTGTGGGCAAGGTGTTGTTTGACGAAAGCGTAATGCAGAAGACTATATTTAGATAGCAATAGTGGTCTTGATAGTTTTCATGAGTATTATAAGGCATATCTGTGACCTAGGCTTTCGATTCCAATTCCATCGTAATATGAGAGGTAATTCAAATGCATGGCAGTTTGCACCCAGACATAATGAGTAAAGCAAGCGTAACCGATGATGGGGCTGTGCTGCTTGGGGATAGTTTTGTATGTGATGCTCATGCAAAGCGACCAGTCAGGATTGTGACTCATGCTCACTGGGATCACCTTATGGGCATTCAGGATAGTCTCGACATTTGTGATATTGTCTTGATGAGTCCTGTCACCAAGGACATCATTGATGCAATTAGAGGCAGGAAACCTCTTGCTTCGCCCAAGGTTCAAACGTTGGATTATCTCACCCCTTTCAACTATGGAGATGAGAAGGTTACATTCTATGACGCAGGTCATATATTGGGGTCCGCTCAAGTGGTCGTGCAGACTAAGGATCACCTAAATATCGTGTATACAGGGGATTTTAAATGCCCCTATTATGCACTTCCCCGTGCTGACATTTTGATAATGGAAGCAACCTACGGCAATCCTAATCATATCAGGAGTTTCGAATCGGAGGTTGAGCATCAACTGTTGTTCCTAATAGAGCAATTAACCAATACAGCACCGGTTATACTCCTTGGTTATCATGGCAAGTTACAGGAGGTACTCCAAATACTCAGCAAAGTGAGGATAGGATGGCCAATTGTTCTTCAAAGGCAAACGTATCTAATTGCACGAGCTCTTGAAGATATGGGGATCATTTGTGGACACTATGTCCAAGCAAACAAGCAAAACCTCAATAGTCTGAATACCTATGTGGGGCTGTTCCACACGAAATCAGAGAGTGGACTTCCAGAGGGGGTGTTTAAGGTATATCTTAGTGGGTGGGAGTTCGATCAGCCAATAAAGCAGATAGGTGCGATGGAGTATGTGGTGGCTCTTAGTGACCATGCGGATTTCCATGGGCTCGTCCATTATGTGGAGCATAATAAACCAGGTTGTGTGATAACAGATAACTACAGAGCTGGGGATGCTACATCGCTGGCCAATTATATAGAGGCTAAGCTGGGTATACCTGCTTGGCCTATGCCAGAGGGTTATCGTTTGAGTTGCGAATAAAGAGCCAAACCTCTCGAGCAAGATTATTTACATGTTATTTGGCCATGTGGTCATTCATGCGATCTAAATAGGGGGGTGATATTCTTCATGACGTGACAACATCTGCTATGTGTGGCATCGAATGTTCATGTTCATGGGTGATGACATCGGATAGCATGTCTGAGTAATCTAACAGAAGCCTCGTTATAAGGAATTTCTCCTTGACGGTTTCTCTGCCCTTACTACCAATCTCTGATGCTAATGATGGATTCTTAAGAAGATATGTAACTCTATCTGCAAACGCTTCTGAATCGTTTGGATCTACTAGAAAACCATTAACTCCATCCTCTATTTGAAGGGGTATTCCTCCAACCTTTGTGGATACTACAGGAGAGCCTTTCCACAATGCTTCAGTTACCGCAAGACAGAATCCTTCTCTTATGGATTTCTGTAGTATCACATTGGAGAATCGCTGTATGGCGTTTACAAGGACTTGGTTGTTGCCCAAAACAAAGAGCACATCCCCCTTCTTGAACAACTTCTTGGCTTTGCGGCGTACACGATAATACACCTCAGCTCCTTCTGGATCATCTGTTGCCATGTCATAACAGTAGAGGAGTCTACAATCGACCTTTTCCTTCACCTGCCCGAACACTTCCAATAGACCTTCGGGATCCTTCCATGGATCCATTCTTGATACCTGCGTGATTACAGGTTTGTCGGTGGGTATACCTGCCTTAGTTACATATTTCCACATTAGAAAGTCGGAAATCTCTGTATTCTTTAGTGATAGTGGGTCTATGGCGGGATAGACTATTCTTTGCTCCATCGGGAGGCCTTCTTTTGCATATTCTTTATTTGAGATGACAACCATATCGTATCGAACAACAAAGCTCTCGAGGTATTCCCAAAGATTCATATTGGGATCGGTTAGGTCTATGTGACATCTCCAAATCCATGGTTGGTGCTTCTTATAGAACTTGATCATGGGAAGAGGTTGAGGATCGTGAACAATGACACAATCTGCGTCCAAGTAGCAATGTCTGGAGAATTCTTCACTGGTCTGCACGTAGAGCTGTTTTTTAATATCACTAAGTCTGATTGGGGCTCCTTGAAGGGCATTGTGGAACTTCTTAGTTATAGTAAAAAAGTCTGTGGTACCGTGCAGTATCCTCCAATCTGCCTCTATCCCCACATCATTCATCAGGGGCACAAGGGAATTTAGTATCTGTGCAACCCCTCCTCCCTGATAAGTGGAATTGACATGGATGACGCGTTTCCCTTGCAGTTTTCTTGTTCTTTCAGAGATCTCCAGGATGACCTTATCACCAACGATTTCGCGATAATCTTCTAAGCTTCTCATTACAGTACCCCTCCGATGCTTCTATCTGATTACTGAGATGGTAACCGTTCACCTATAAAGGTGAGTGAACGATTTGCCAGAGCACCACTCATATGTAAGCAACTATTTGGATTATTTGGTATAACTCTGGTCCTATGTAATAGACCGTATCCATATAAAAAGCTCAATATGAAGGAATCGAAATTTCTAGATTTGAGTGTATTCCTCAAAGGGAGAAATTCAGGTCAATGAAGTAAATGCTTAGGTAAAAATGCGGTAAGTCGGGGGGAAAAAAACATGGTAGTGTTGTCAAAAGGCGCAGCGGTATAAGAGCACTGCGATCTTCAGCTTATACACTGAATTAAAAGTTCTTGAGAGGGGCATGACGTGTTTTTGTGGTGTGGCTGTGGAAGTTTGGCGGGGATGAATAGATGAAGCTGTCTGATTGAGTATATCTGAAGGAATTAGGGTGATAGTGGAAGTGTATACAAGCTTGTTTTGGCGGTTATAGGTTTGGATTGAACAGTTAGGTCGTGCAATAGGACGACTACCTCATTAGGAGAAAGAAGGTTCCATTTGGCGGCCGAGGCACTAAAGCCAACTTTGATGGACCAGGCACTAGGAGGGAGTACTTTAAAGGTGTCTTCATCGGTCAAGTCATCTCCTATTGCTAATATGAAATCCCACTCTCGTCCTGATAGCCATCGCATTGTTGCTTGTCCCTTATCAATCCCTGTATTCCGAACTTCAAGGACCTTGTTACCACGGAGTAATTGCAGGTTTAGGCTAGAGGTGAGACCATAGAGATCGTTAGCCAATCCCCTCGCTCTAATCTCTCCTAGGTTATTGTCAGCTCTTCGGTAATGCCAAACAAGTGAGAACTCTTTCTCTTCTACTGAGGAGCCTGGGGTTTTATCAGTCCACAACTCCATAATGTCGTATACCTCTGGTTTCCATTCGCTGGTCATGGTATGAACCACTTGCCATTCTTGCCCAACATCTCTTATCCATGCACCGTGTTCTGCAACCAGTGCCATATTGATGCCCTTGAACCAAGTATCCAAGGTATATCTATCACGTCCGCTTATCAATACCAATTCGGTCTTATTGTCATTGGCTAGTTTACGAAGCACGTCCAAAACAGGAGCTGTAGGTTTTGCATCTTGTGGCCTATCGGAAAAGGGTATCAGCGTACCATCATAGTCTAAAATGATAAGTCTTCTATCGCCTTGCTGAAAATCTGTTAGCAACCTTTCTCTTATATCACGATTCAATGCTCTCACTTCCATATCCTTCTGGAGTTTCTTCATATTAAGCAACGAATCGACAAAATCCTTTGCCCAGCGTGCCACATCATAACGTTCCAGCCTTGTTTGCATAATCTGTATGCTTTCTATTTGCTCTTTACAAGGCAGCGTTAGGGCGGTTTCCAGTGCATGGATGATCTCTTCTTGGTTATTGACATTTGTTATTATAGCCTGTCCTAGCTCCTTGGCTGCTCCTGCCGTATCACTGAGAATTAGCACACCTTTCTTATCGGTCTTACTCGCTACATATTCCTTCGCAATTAGGTTCATTCCATCCCGCAAAGGTGTGATAAGAGCTACATCTGATAGATGGTATAATGCAACTAGCGATGGGAAGGTCAAGAAACGATACAAGTATCTAATGGGCATCCAACTGATAGTGCCATATCTGCCATTGATTTCACCTACGAGCTCATCTATACGCGCTTTGAGCATTTCATAGTGCCGCACTTTTGTTCGGGATGGCACCACTACTAATATAAATGTCAACTTCTCAGAATACTCCTGGTGGCGATCGAGAAATGCTCCAAAGGCCTCTAGACGTTGAGGAATACCTTTGGTGTAGTCCAGACGGTCTACCGATAGAATTATCTTGCCCTCTCCCAAGTCCTGTCTGTATTTAGCAATCTCTGTTTGGACACTTGGATCTGAAATAGCATCGGAGAAGCGCTTATAATCTATCCCCATTGGGAATGTATCTACACTAACTATACGATCTCTAGTGTCGATTTGCCCCTGGGTTGTCTCATAGTTGAACAAGAGGCGTACTGTATTCATGAAGTGACGCACATAGTCGTAGGTATGAAATCCCAGGAGGTCTGCACCCAAAAGCCCCTCGATAATCTCTTTGCGCCACGGAATCAGCCGATAAATCTCATAGGAAGGGAAAGGGATATGGAGAAAATAACCAATAGTTGCTGTAGGTAGTTCTTGTCGCAGCAGTCCGGGTAATAACATTAGCTGGTAATCATGAATCCAGATGATATCGTCATCGCTGGCTAGTTTGACGACAGTATTGCAAAAGGTCTCGTTTACTGATTGATAGGTTCGCCATGTATCCTTATTGTAGGCCGCGTAAGTGGGAAAGTAGTGGAAGAGTGGCCATATTGTCCTGTTACAGAAGCCATGGTAGAAACCATCGATATCATGCTGTGATAGAAAGACCGAGTGACAACTCTCATCAGATAGGGTTGCTTCAGTGCTTTCTCGTTCCTCATGGGTTAGTCTTTCTAATTCAATCCCGGGCCATCCTATCCATATGCTTCTATGGGATTTGTAGAAAGACGCTAATCCAGTAGCCAAACCACCGGCACTAGACTCAAAATAAAGTTTGCCTTTTCTTTTCTGAACGCTAATAGGGAGTCTATTAGAAACGATAAGGAGTCTTCTATCAATACCATCTTGATTATCGTTCTTCATATACACATCCACTTCAAGCCTAATTCGTATGACCTAAGGCTCAGCTCACCTATCCAGGATTTTCAAGTGATGCCATGCACCACATATTCATAGTGAACAATAGGTGCCAAAATAAATGTGGCGAAACTTGCTTTTGAGAAGTCTTCTTATGCATATGTCCTGGTAGACGATGAGATATGCTAAGGGAAGAACCCAATTGGTATAGCGCCGTAGTGATAGGGATAAGGAGAGATATGGTTGATTGTGGCGTCTCGATATAATATGAAAACGGAACACAACTCATGCACATCATATTCATTGCTTAGGAAATCCCCCAGACAATTTAGACTATTGGCTGTTCCAGGTTTTTCATAGAAGACCAAAAGATCTGTATGGTTTGCCAGTAAATTAGGAGGAGGCATATACCTACGTAGTCCCAAGTTATAGGATCACCAATAGCAATAAGAGGAACAAGGTAATCGATCCAACAAGTAAATTATAGTACTCACAATTGGACGATGCAATGATTAACTTAAGCAAAATGATAATACCTTGGTTCAGAGGAGGTTTTGTGGTACTCTAGTTAACAATGCGCTTGATGATGTTGATACCAATCATACTAGTTTATTACTAGTCTCGACATATATTATCTTATTCATATATGCCTCAGAATCTGGAATGGTT
>JAXHVC010000114.1:0-18960 GCA_034189315.1 Chloroflexota bacterium
GTCGGAATACCTTCTGGGGAGAACACCCAATCCATGTGTTCGATGCAACAAACGATTGAAGTTTGATGCGCTGTTGAAACAGGCCTCCAACAGTGGTGTGGACTTCGACTTCTTTGTTACAGGACACTATGCTAAGGTGAGGTTTAGTACGGAGAGGAAGCGTTATGTTCTTTCGAAAGCTATTGATGGTAAAAAGGATCAATCATATTTCCTCTATTCTCTATCGCAAGAACAGCTTTCGCGCGTTGTATTCCCCATAGGCGGTTATACTAAGCAGCAAGTAAGGGATATTGCAGTTGATCTTGGATTAAAAGTGAGTGATAAGGCAGAGAGTCAGGACTTTGCCGATGTTGGTTATGATCAATTGATGGGAGGATTCACTAATCCTGGACCAATAATCAATACGCAAGGGGAGGTATTAGGTCAGCATCGTGGTATAGTGTACTATACTGTGGGGCAGCGCCGAGGACTTAGGATTCCATCTCCACATCCTTTGTACGTGATTGCGCTTGATTATCTGTCGAATTCTGTTGTGGTTGGTTGCAAAAGTGAAGTATGGGCAAAAGGTCTTATTGCCTCTGGGATGAATTGGATTGCCTTTGATGAGTTGGATTGGCCAATTTATATTAGTGCTAAGGTCCGGTCTACTCATGAGGGGGTTCCTGCTCAGGTGACACCATTAACAGGTGAAAGGGTGCATGTAGAATTCGAAAATGAACAAATGGCAATAGCTCCTGGGCAAGCGGTGGTATTCTATGATGGGGATGACTTGGTTGGGGGGGGGACAATAGACAAAGCCCAAAGATCTGAGACTTGTGAAGTAGCAGCTATCATATAGGTGGTGGGACTTGTTCTGTATGAAGAAAAAGGGATAAACATCCTAGGGGTGAGTTTTCCTTGCTTTACCTGGTGGATCTTTGCTGAAGAATAAATAACATCTTAAATCTGTATTGGAGCAGGATAACTTGAATACCTACACAAAACCAAAATCGTAATGGCCATGATTTGAAGAGTTATGAACATTCGAGATTTGAGTTTGCTTAGGATTTCGCGCTTCGGGTTTAGGATTTATGGTGTTTGTCGATGTTGGCTCTGGATAATCTAAGTTAGGACTTACGAGCTTGCTGTCTAATATAACTATAGATGGTAAATTAATTTTATAGAGATCTGTGACTATAGTAATAGTCGGTCAGGAATGTTATAAGCATTCATAGTATAATAACTTCTCCTGCTAACAGCGTAGTAGACTATTGGGGATGAATCTATGGGTAATTTCAGGGATGTGTACTGATAAGGGGTTCTCTCTTTGTTATTGGATGGTTTTAGAGGATACAGGATGCAAAGATCGATAGCGGAAATAAATGAAAAGATTCGTAACGGCCAAGCTGTGGTGGTGACTGCTGAGGAGGTAATTGATTTAGTCGATGAACAAGGGATTGAGAAGTCAGCTGAACAGGTGGATGTGGTCACCACTGGTACTTTTGCTCCGATGTGTTCCTCTGGTGCATATATGAATCTTGGCCATTCCGAGCCCAGGATCAAAGTGGGGGGTGGAAGTTTATACCTAAATGATGTTCCTGCCTATACAGGGCTAGGTGCTGTTGATCTGTTTATGGGAGCAACAGCATTGCCGGATGATGATTCACGAAATAAGATTAGACCAGGTTCGTTTGACTATGGTGGGGGACATGTGATTGAGGACCTTGTAGCCGGCAAGGATATTAGGCTAGTATGCACTGCCTATGGAACTGACTGCTATCCTCGGCGTAAACTGGAGACCTGGATCAGCATCGCGGACATAAATCAGGCAACCCTATTCAATGTCAGGAATTCATATCAAAACTATAATGTTGCAGTAAATCTCTCTGATAAAACGATTTACACCTATATGGGTGTGCTCAAACCTGCCATGGGGAATATTGCCTATTGTAGTGCGGGACAGCTTTCACCACTTCTCAACGATCCGTACTACAAGGCCATAGGTATTGGAACTAAGATATTCCTTGGTGGGGGAGAAGGCTATGTTGCATGGCATGGTACTCAGCATAATCCTAGTGTGAAGCGTGGAGAAAACGGTGTGCCAATGGAAGGGGCGGGTAGCCTCGCGGTTATTGGAGACCTCAAACAGATGAGTTCACAATGGCTACGTGGAACAAGTATACTTGGGTATGGGTGCAACCTAACCGTAGGGATAGGGATTCCTATTCCAATATTATCAGAAGATATCTTGGCGCATACGGCCGTCAGAGATAGCGAGATCTTTGCCCCAATTGTAGATTATTCTGAGGCCTATCCAAAGAGGACTTCAGATACTGTTGGTATTGTAAGCTATGCAGACTTGAGAAGTGGTCATATCATGCTAAGGGGAAAGAAGGTTCCCACTGGTTCTCTTTCGAGTTATGCCAAGGCAAGAGAAATATCCGCAATCCTAAAAGGATGGTTGAGTGATGGGGAATTTCTTCTCACTGAGCCAGTTGCGATGCTTCCGGGGGTGGAGTCTGGTATGGTAGTAAGACCCCTAAAGGAACGCCCGATAGTGATGTGAGTATAGTATATAAAAAGGAGTTGGTATATGAGGGAGAAGGTAGAGGAAGTCCTAGAGGAAATAAAGCCTAGCTTAAGAGCTGATGGTGGTGATGTCGAATTGGTGGATGTCAAAGATGGTGTAGTTACGCTAAAGCTTACTGGGGCATGTGCAGGCTGCCCAATGTCCACCATGACATTGCGTAACGGCATAGAGCGAGTGCTTAGGGAGAAGATAGCGGATATAAAAGAAGTAGTATCAGTACAGTAATGACTGTGGGGATCATATGAATTCATGAGCTGTTTCTACTACACATGGCTGTGGTATTGTTACGATAGGTTGTAATATGATCTTTCGAGACGTATTATCTAGCTCACTTAGAAGGTGACAGTATTAAGTGTAGCGTTAGTAGGATGTACATTGGGACTTGTACAATATGGTATGCGCAGATTAGGTTCTGAATGTATCTATTGTAGATATTCTGCTAGGGCGTATTAGGAACGGTGATCTTAGGCGATGTGTAGTTGGGGGAGGTCTCCTTGGAATCCATTGAGATAGCAAAGATAGCTGTAGAAGCAGCTTCGAACAAGCAAGCAATCGATGTTGTGTTGCTTGATGCCAGGCACGTTTGCTCCTTTACCGACTATTTTGTTATCTGTAGTGGTAATAACGATCGTCAGATAGAAGCAATCTGCGACGCTGTAATAAGTGCTTTGTCACCTTCAAAACCAGTATGTTCTCGTGTGGAGGGTAGCGCAAGCTCTGGGTGGATCTTACTCGATTTTGGTGACATTATCGTACATGTCTTTACCCCTGATGAGCGTGATCGCTACCAATTGGAAGACCTTTGGAATAGGGCTCAACTTGTACTTAGGATGCAGTGATCCAAGGATCGATTGCACGAGTATATGTGAGTATTTCATCTGGATTAAAAAACACGGGGATCTCTTTTGCAGCACTTTGCTCGGAGTCGGAACCATGTACCAGATTGTGTTCCACATCTAATCCCAAGTCCCCTCTGATTGTCCCAGGAGGACTCTTGAGCGAGTCTGTCTTACCCATCATATTGCGAACCGCTTCTACTGCATTTCTGCCTTCGAGAACGATAGCCACGATTGGACCGGATGTAATAAAGGTTACCAAGCTTTGGAAAAACGGCTTGTCTTGGTGATCGGAGTAATGTCGTTTTGCGAGGGTGTTATCCAAGGTCATCATTTTCATAGCGACGATTTTCAGACCACGTTTTTCAAATCTAGATAGTATATCTCCAGTGAGCCCTCTTTGTACCGCATCGGGTTTTATTAATACCAGGGTTTGTTGCATATTGGGAATTCCTCCAAGATCATGCTTGACTTACGGAATGATCGAATTTGATATTCATATTTAAGGCCGCACTTGATCCGTTTAATACAAACTAATCGACCAGTTGGTATACCGACCCTTATTCTAAAAGGATCGGCTACCAACGAATATTACTATAGCTGTTTGTATTGCAGAACTCTAAATGATTCCTATCACATAGTTGTATAGGCTAGGCCCCACATGCAAAGTCGGCTGTCTTCCCAGTCCTGTCCTCCAAGACAGCGATTTTAACTTTGTCTCTAGGTATTCCTTTGGATTCAAGGTAGACCAAGGCATCTCTACAGGCATTTCCAGTTATGACCTCATTATCGATCAGAAGATACTTGTCCTTCCCTTGTAACTTGTCGGAATCACACATTTCTGATGTCTGAACATTAATGGTAGTAAGTACTACATCATTTCCATTTTGTCGCAAATGATCGCACAACATTTGTCCATAGGTGGGACCATATGGTTCTATCGCGATGATTCCTACAGAACTATCGCTTGCATACTCTGTAATCTTTTCTCGTACCCTTTCTACCTGATCCAAGAACTGCCAAGTAGAATCGAAATCAAGGAAATACCCTTCTTCTGGGTCCATTAGCATTTTCCGAACTTGTCTGGGGTATTTAGCAATGAATATGAGCTCGTCATCGCGAAGCGGATACTGGTTATGGGCGCTGGCACGCTGAACTAGTTCAAAAACAAAGCTCTCCCTCTCTCTGGTATCGAAATTGATACCGAGCCGTTCATATACATGTTTGAATCCTGCTATTCCACCGAATTCACCAGTAGTAATGATTCGTCCTCTAACTGGGGATTGATCGAATTCTAATCCTAGAAGCTCATGGTCGTAAAGCTCGTAGTTCTTCCGATCCTTAAGCGTACCATCAGCATGAATACCGGCCTCGTGAGCAAATGCATTGGCCCCTACGCCGGGTTGGTTGATGGGTATTGGAATACCAAAAGCGTAGGAGATATAGTCTGCAAGTCTTCCTGCCATATCTAATCTGATATCATCACCAACCTCATAACGATCCATGTCCCGGGCGAATTTAATCGCCAATATACAGCTGAGCAGATCGGCTTGACCCGCCCTCTCTCCTAATCCATTAGCGGAACCATTAACGTAGGCGTCTACTCCACCATCTATTGCTCCTTGGGCTCCTGCTAATGAATTTGCAACGGCCATACCAAGGTCATTGTGGCAGTGTAGCTCGATAGGGATTCTTACTTGTTCTGCTAGAGCTCTTGCCCTTCGGTAGATTGTGTTTGGTGTATCGTAACCCAGTGTATCACAATACCTCACGCGATCTGCTCCTGCATTCTTTGCAGATTGGGCAAACTCGACCAGATAATCAAGGTTTGTACGGGACGAATCCTCTGCATTCACTCCTATGGTTTTAACACCCTGCTTCCTGGCATAGCTAACAGCATCGTTCATTTCCTGGAGGACTCGTTCCCTATCTAATTTGCCCTTGAATTTGTGTGTAATCATTTGATCAGAGGTGGATATGGAGACATTTATATGCTCTACTCCACTTGTAATAGCCTGCTCGACATCTGGTAGAATTGCGCGACACCATCCCTCAAGGATCAGGGAGCCCATAGCTCCTCTTTCTTTAAGTGCGAGATTTGCACGAATATAGTTCTGCTCGCTTCTCACACATGGAAAGGCAAACTCAGATTGATGAATTCCCAATTGTCCTAGGTAATAATTTACCATCGTTTTTTGGAGTTTGGAGAGATTGATTCTTGATGCTTGTACAGTGTCTCTATTTGTTACATCTATGAAGTATATCTTAGACATGCTATCACCTCGCTCTGAACAGAATCCTAGCTTCCTTATAAGAATATTCAGGTGGCTTCACTAGTGCTGCAAGCAGGGCGTCCGTTGCCAGCACTATTTGGGCAAGGCATCTAAGAAAGAGAGTCGCGATAGTTGGCTATGTTTTTGCCATATCATTGCCCAGTGGGGTTTGGAAGATTCCGATATCACTGGGGCCCGGATCACTCGAAACGTTTACTAGTGGTTTGTATGCACCGGTGGATGGCTAGACTCTATTGCCCACTTCCCCTATTTGCTCACCATGTGAGCACACACCAAATATCAGGATACTAGCTTAATGCCCATTTTGCAAGAGTAGTCATGGTAGTTATAACTAAAATATCATAATGATAGGTGAATCAGTTATAATTGTACGTCAGAAGATTCATGGATATACATAGTATTCTTGGAGTTTACACATGAAGATTGGGATTCTCAGCTTACAGGGGGGATTTGCGGAGCATATTAGTCTTCTATCGCAGTTAGGTCAGGATGTGTCATCGGTTCGTTGTGCAGATGACCTCTGTGGCCTTGATGGGTTGGTTATTCCCGGTGGGGAGAGCACTACAATTGTAAACTTAATTAACAGCTACGGTTTATTGAAGCCACTTAGAGATATGGCCCGAGCAGGATTGCCTATTATGGGAACCTGTGCAGGTTTGATAGTGTTAGGGAGAGATGGCTCGGATAGGCCACTAGAGACTCTAGAAGTGATGGATGTGACTGTATTACGAAATGCGTTTGGAAGGCAAGTGGATAGTTTTGAGGTAGATCTTAAGATCGCAGTATTGGGGCGTATACCATTTCGGTGCATTTTCATTCGAGCTCCAATAATCCAGGAAGTAGGCCACAGAGTGGAAGTGCTGGCACACTTGTCTGATGGTACTCCTGTTGCTGTGTTAGATGGAAATCTATTGGGGGTATCTTTTCATCCTGAACTGACTTCAGATATGAGGTTCCATGAGTATTTCCTAACAATAGTGGATCGAAAAAAAAGGATGTAACAACCTCAAGGAGCCATATATGAATGGCTAATGGTATGTATATGCATATGTATGTAGAAGAGATGATAGGTGGTTCAGTAATGACTGCCGACTATATGACAGAATCCTGAGGAGCAATGGGCAAAATCCTGTTTGTGTCCACTACTATTGAAGCTATAGTAGGTGGGATTAGAGACGTATTGTTTGGGGTGTCTATGGATAAGAGATCTCTTAAGAGAAATTAGGCGACAATATGCTTTTCCTGCGAGATCTGGTTTCTATTAACAAGGAGATTGTGTCGGTAAAGTGATCTTTAGAGCTCCTTGGTTAGACTTGCCAAGAATTCACTATTGGTCTGGGTTTTGGTCATGCGCTCTAGAATCAACTGAGTAGCTTCCATGGAGTTTGACGAATCTGCACTGACCATGGCGGCCATCCGTCGTAATAACCAAACCTGCTTTAGAGTAGCTTCATCCATTAGAAGGTCTTCGCGGCGGGTACTGCTACGTGGGATATCTATAGCAGGGAATATTCTTCGTTCCGCCAGGCGACGATCGAGATGCAGTTCCATGTTGCCAGTACCTTTGAATTCCTCATAGATAACATCGTCCATTCGACTACCGGTATCTATTAGGCATGTGGCAATAATGGTAAGGCTTCCACCACCGTCGATGTTACGGGCGGCACCAAAGAAACGCTTCGGTTGGTATATTGCAGCGGGATCTATGCCTCCAGATAATGTTCTCCCACTGGATGGCAATGCTAAGTTGTAAGCACGAGTAAGCCTCGTAATACCATCGAGAAGAATGACAACATCTCTCCTGCCCTCGACTAATCGCTTGGCGCGTTCTAAGGCTACTTCTGCAACGTGTGTCTGATGCTCTACTGGTTCGTCAAATGTAGCGCTGATTACCTCTGCCTTAGTTGAACGCTCCATATCAGTGACCTCTTCTGGGCGTTCTCCGATAAGACAGATCATTAGGTGGATATCATGGTACTTGCCTACAGCGTTGGCGATGTGTTTGAGAAGAAGGGTTTTGCCTGCTTTGGGTGGAGAAACGATAAGACCTCTCTGCCCCCTGCCAATTGGGGAAACCAAGTTCATTAGACGAGTTGAGAGATTTGTTGGATCGATCTCTAGGTTGATGAGTTCGTCTGGAAACACAGGTGTCAATCTGTCAAAAAAGATACGATCTTTTGCTAGTTCAGGATCAAGATTGTCTACAGCTTCTACTCGCATCATGCTGTAGTACTTTTCACCATTCTTTGGGGGCCTGACTTGCCCTGTAATCATGTCTCCCGAACGTAGGCCAAGGCGTCGAATTTGAGATTGTGAAATATATATGTCTCCTATGTCATCTGCGAACCGATTTTGCCTTAGGAAGCCATACCCTTCTGGGCTTATTACGAGTATACCCGCTGTGAAGATATTGCCCTGACGCTCTGCTTCTGCCCTGAGAAGGCTAAGGATGAGATCTGGCTTTTTGAGACTACTACATCCTGATATCCCTTCTTCTTTTGACATTTCTACTAGTTCGTCGCGTGTTTTGGCTTCCAACTCAGCAATATTCAAGTGCGCGTTACCTCTCTTTTTTGGACTAGGCTACCTTAGGCTCCTGTTGTATGTATATCATCCCTAGGACCTGTGACTATCTACTGCGATAGGCTTTGCCAATCCTTTAGGAATCGATCAATACCGAGGGTTGTGAGGGGGTGGTCTATCATGTTCATCATTACGCCGAAGGGAATAGTAGCGATATCTGCACCAACCTTAACCGCGGTAACGCAGTGTAGGGGATGACGAATACTGGCCGCAATGACCTGACTCGTACTATGATATTTCCCTAACATATCAGCGATGTCAGCTACAAGCTGCATCCCATCATTTCCGATATCGTCTAATCTACCTACAAATGGACTAATATAAGTGGCACCAGCAAGCATCCCCAATAGGGCCTGATTTACAGAAAAACATAGGGTGAGATTCACCTTTATGCCTTCTTTTGTAAGTATTGAGACTGCCTCTAATCCATTCGCTGTAACCGGGATTTTAACTACCACATATGGTGACCATGAGGATATCTCACGTGCCTCTTGAACCATTGATTTGGTTTCTTGGGTCAATACCTCTGCAGAGACTGGTCCCTCAACAACAGAACAAATCTCTGAGATGGCTGCCTTGTAGTTGCGATGACCCTCCTTGGCCACAAGTGTCGGATTTGTAGTAACACCGCTGATAATACCAAGCTTGACTCCGTAACGAATTTGCTCAACGTTGGCTGTGTCAAGGAAAAGGTGCACTACTATAACCTCCTATTATAGTATCATCGTAACTACATATTTGTCCAATGACACAATGACCGAATGGACGTTTACTAGTTAAGCCAATGAAACAGGACAGGGGTGTCTCCTATTCCCCTCACAGGGGAAAGTTATACTGTGCTCCCTCACGAAGAGTATCCTTAGACTCTTCGATGAAGCTAACGAATAGAGGATGAGGACAATCTGGCCGTGACCTGAATTCGGGGTGGAATTGACAACCTAGCATCCAGGGGTGATTCCTCAGTTCTGCTATTTCAACTAACTGGTTGTCGGGAGAAGTGCCTCCAACGACCAGGCCTGACTGTTCCATAGTATAGCGAAAATCATTATTGAATTCAAAACGGTGACGATGTCTTTCGTAGACTAGGGATTGAGAATAGGCTGCGTGGGCTTTGGTACCAGCTACCAAATGACAAGGGTAAGCCCCTAATCGCATTGTGCCTCCAATATCTTCTACGCCGTGCTGTTCGGATAGTAGTGAGATTACTGGATAGGGTGTTTCCGGAGAAAACTCTGTAGAATTAGCCCCTTTGCATGCCAAAACATTTCTAGCATGTTCCACTACCATTACTTGCATACCGAGGCATATACCCAAGAATGGTACCATATGTTTGCGAGCATACGTTGCTGCCAAGGTCATACCCTCGATACCTCGATCTCCAAAACCTCCTGGTATCACAATCCCCTGGGCTGTTCCCAAGAGCCTATTAACATTACCGTTGTCCTTCTCGAGGTCCTCGGAATGTATCCATTGAATATCTATACATCTGTCATGATACAGAGCTGCATGTTGCAGCGCTTCCTTGATAGAAAGATAGGCATCTCTCAGTTCCACATACTTGCCAACTATAGCGATCGGAATAGACTCTTTAGGAGTCTTGATCCTTCCCACCATAGCCTTCCATCCGTCGAGATCTACCTCCGATGCCACTATTCTATGCGTTTGAGTGATAAGATTGCCTAAACCTGATTCTTCTAAAATTAGAGGTACTTCATATATATTCGATACGGTGAGTAAAGGTATCACTGCATTCTTATCTACATTACAGAACAGCGATATCTTGTCCTTGATACCATCTGGCAAGGGATGGTCGCTTCGACAGATGATAACATCTGGCTGTATTCCAATACGCCGCAATTCGTTTACACTGTGTTGAGTGGGTTTGGTCTTTAGCTCTCCGGTTGAAGTTATATAAGGGAGGAAAGTGACATGAATATATATGACATTATCTCTCCCTACCTCGTTTCGCATTTGTCGGATAGCTTCGAGAAAGGGAAGTCCTTCGATATCACCAACCGTCCCCCCGACTTCGACGATGACTACGTCTGCCTGGGTGAGCGAAGCAACCCGTGTTATACGTGACTTGATCTCATTGGTGACATGAGGAATGACTTGAATAGTGCCACCGAGAAAATGACCACGCCTTTCCTTTGCTATAACAGCGCTGTAGATCTGACCCGATGTAACACTAGATGCTGATGTTAGGTCTGTATCTATGAACCGTTCATAATGCCCGAGATCTAGATCTGTCTCTGCTCCGTCCTGGGTTACAAAGACCTCGCCATGCTGGTATGGGGACATAGTTCCTGGATCTACATTAAGGTAAGGATCCAGCTTCTGAATAGAGACGGAGATATTCCTGCTCTTAAGGATCCTACCGATTGAAGCGGCAGTGATCCCCTTTCCAACTGAACTGACAACACCGCCAGTAACAAAAATATACTTCGCCATCTATTTCTTGGCCTAAGATTAGTTCATTATAGAGGTATTCAAGAATCTCTTGTCAAGGCCTTTTTTGCTTAAATAAACGCTCAGCAGGCGCTTGATATTCTAATGAGTCATCACTGATCAAAGCTGGACTATCTATGCATGCTCGGAAGGGAGCTATGCATTAGGAAAGTAGGTCACTCTTGAATTTGGCGATTCCCAGACCTCTAGACTATGAACGGTGACGCTTGGATCTGTTATACGTTTAGATAGTTCTCTGAAAATATGCGTAGCGATATTCTCGGATGATGGATTAATTGCATCGAAAGGATGTTGGTCGTTCAGGTATGAATGGTCGAATTCATTCACGATGGATGTCAGTTGTTTTCTCAATTCAACAAAGTCGTAGACCATCCCAATATTATTGATATGTGTTGATCTAAGGTTGGCAACGATCTCAAATCGGTGTCCATGAAGGTTCTCACATTTGCCTTGATATTCCCTTAGGGCATGTGCTGCATCGAAGTGTACTCTAACAGATATTTCGTACATATTCCCTAATTCCTCTCACTCCATTGCCTTATGCCACGTAGACAAATACTGTTTCCTGTTTCTCCAATTACCCGTCCACTTATTGGATGAACAATGTTGGGAGCGATCTCACTCAGAGGGACAACAACAAATGCTCTTTCCTCAAGCCGGGGATGTGGTATTGTCAACACTTGTGAATTCATCACAACACTGCCATATAAGAGAATATCTACATCAATCGGCCGGGGTGAATTAGGAAAACTGGGAATTCTACCAAGAATGAATTCAATATACTTCAATTCGCTCAATAATTCCAGCGGATTCTGCTCTACACTAACCTCACATACAGCATTGAGGAATGGACCTTGTTCCAAATAGCCTATTGGATCTGACTCATATATTGAGGAGACCTTATCTACCACCATTTTCTGGCTCAAGAGCGTGATGGCCTTCTTGAGATTGTTCTCTCTGTCGCCGAGATTAGAGCCCAACCCGAGGTATGCTATTATTGGAACACTCAATGAGATGTGCCTTTTTCACCGTATGCACCACGGACGATGGCATCGCTCATTTGGCATAGCCTCTTCATCTGATATACATCGTGAACTCTGACAATATCAGCTCCATTGGCAATGGATATTGCCACCGTTGCGGCGGTTCCCTCAATACGTTCTTCTGGAGGCAGATTCAGAACATGTCCAATCATTGATTTGCGAGATGTTCCAACTAGTATAGGTCTTCCTAGCGGTTTCAATCGTTCTAGATGTCGCAGTATGGAGAGATTCTGTTCTGTGGTCTTTCCGAATCCAATTCCTGGATCGATGATTATGTTTTCCCATGGTATGCCATGCTCTATTGCTAGCTCTATGCTGCTTCCCAGATCTAAAAACACGCTTACAATGGCATCACTAATATGGGCACCTTCATCGTTACGCTGATTACTGGTCAAAATAATTGGGGTATTCTCGCTGGTTGCTACATCTGCTAACTTAAACGAGTGCTTTAATCCCCAGATATCATTTATGATATGTGCGCCTGCCGAGATGGCTGCTAATGCAACTTCTGGTTTATATGTATCTACGCTTAAAGGCAATGCTGTTTTTCTTGCTATTTGTTCTATTGCAGGCACTACCCGGGTTATCTCTTCGTCGGTTGATATGGGACTAGCTCCTGGCCTAGTAGATTCACCACCGATATCAAGAATATCAGCTCCATACTCTTCAAACCGCTCTGCAAGTGTTACAGCTTCTTCAACTGTATGGGTCCCGTCACTGGAAAAGGAATCGGGGGAGACATTGATAATACCCATAACATAGGTGCGTTCCCCCCATCTAAACAACTTATTCCCACACCGAGTGCTACCTAGTTCAGTGCCCTGAACAGGTGCCTTTCCCACGTAATCCTCCTAGTTCTTGGAGAAGTACCTTGTGTTCTCCGGGATTATCTCATCTCCTGTGCCCCAGTACTTAGTCTTGGGTGGTTGCTCATTATCTGTGGAATTCTTCAATCGTATGAATGCTCGAAGTAGTAAGAAGTACCACAGTGGCGCGAAAGCGAGGCATAGCAGATAAGCTACTAGTAAGAATAAAGGTAATACCACAAGCAATATAGCCGGCAGCGCAGATGCAATGACAGTCATAGGAAGCCACCGAAGTAGACGGTTGTTCTTAGTGGCAGAAGGGCGGTTTCTATTCTTCCATGGGAATGGAATTCGAATAGCAAAGGATCTGGCAAATCTGCCTTGTCCTTTTGTTGCCATAGCTTCCCCCCTTTTAAAACTCCCCGGTAATTCAGGTACTATCCTGTTTACGAGATGGTTGATTGCGTGTACGACATCAGCTACTGACATTTATTATAGGTTATCTGCACTTTTAGTGTCCAGCTAACCCAATGATGTGATACAGATGAGACATTGACAATGATTGATCAAGGGTGAAAAATAAACCTTCTTATTTGTGTCATATAGGTCTATAGTAAGTGCACAATGGTGGATTTACGGGCAACCTTTTTCTGTGAAGGATAACTAGTGATTTATAGGGGGGATGAGGTACCCTCTTGTTTGAGGAGTTCAGATAATGATAGTGGAGATGATCGAAGGAAGTTCCTTTGTATCGAATTGCTATATCGTGGGTTCAGAGAAGTCTGGGATAGGAATGGTTGTAGATCCCAGTACGAGGCTGAGGAATATCCTAAGAGCTACAAGGCGGTTGGAGTTGAGCATATCTATTGTCGTAGTCACACATACTCATCCTGATCATGTGGGAAGCCTCACTCAGGTAGTAGAAGCAACCGAAGCAGAATTCCTTGTGCATGAGCGTGAGGAGATAAGTGGATTGATGCAATCGCTGGGTCGTGTGGTGGGAATGTTTCAGGGAGGAGACCTCAGACGGCTACCTAGACCTGATAGGATATTGAGGGATGGCGATGTGATAAAGATTGGTGAATTGGAATTCTCGGTCATATATACACCCGGCCATACGGCAGGGGGGATTTGTCTTTATGGGCACGGAATTCTATTCTCTGGGGATACGTTATTTTATCAGGGTGTGGGCAGAACGGATATGCCGGGCATGAGCCATAGTAGGTTGATGAACAGCATCGTAAAAACATTGATGAGTCTTCCTGATGAAACAAAGGTGTATCCTGGTCATGGTCCATCGACAACGATTGGATGGGAAAGGAACTACAATCCATTCGTTAGGGAGTGGTTGCGAAGTGGTAGATAAAAAGTGTCATTTAAAAGAAACAACCCGCCTATATTTACACATAGGCGGGTTGTTGGTAATAACATTCGAACTAATTGAACAAACCGTTACCATCCCCGATCGTTGCAAATAGGGGAGCAAGCACCAAGGCCACCACGGACATTAGCTTAATCATGATGTTAAGTGATGGGCCTGAAGTGTCTTTCATTGGATCACCTACGGTATCACCGACTACTGCCGCTTTGTGAGCGTCGGAGCCCTTGCCACCAAAGTTACCAACTTCAATCCACTTTTTAGCATTGTCCCATGCTCCGCCAGCATTAGCCATGGTTACAGCCAGCATGAATCCACTTCCTGTGGCTCCAAGTAGGAAAGCAGCCAGAGCGTATTTCCCTAGTATTAAACCGATGATTACGGGTGCAACTATGGCCATGACGGATGGCAGAATCATTTCTCTTAGAGCACTCTTGGTACAGATATCAACACACTTGTTATAGTCGGGCTTTGCTTTGCCTTCCATCAGCCCCTTGATTTCCTGAAATTGTCGACGCACTTCGTCAACCACTAGTGACGCAGCTTTGCCAACAGAAGTCATGGTCATCGCACAAAAAACGGCTGGGAGCATAATTCCCAAGAACAGACCGATTACCATTGATGGATTAAGTAATGTGATTTTGTCTCCTATGTCGGATTCAAATATTAGCTGTCCCCCATCAGCAACATCGACGATGCCTGATGCTAGGGCATAGGATAACATAAGTGCCAATGCAGTAAGAGCTGCAGCTCCAATAGCAAATCCTTTCCCTGTAGCTGCTGTGGTGTTACCTAGCGAGTCGAGAGCATCGGTTCTTTCTCTTACTTGCGGTGGTAAGTGAGCCATCTCTGCAATACCACCAGAGTTATCTGCCACTGGACCGTAGGCATCGGTAGCAAGTGTGATACCCAAAGTGGATAACATTCCAATACCGGCTATGGCTATCCCGAAGAATCCAGCGAACTCGTAGGCAACGAGGGTTGCTGCAGCGACTAGTACAAATGGAATCCAAACACTATTTAAGCCGTTGGCAAAACCTCGAATTATATTTGCACCGGTTCCTGAAGCAGATGCCTCTGATATTGTCTTGGTTGGTGAATGTGCATATGAAGTGAAGTAGTTCGTGCTTTCTCCAATCAATACCCCTGCAATAAGACCGGCCATGACTGCTCCAAATGGACCGAGTGCATGATCTTCAGAGATTAGGTAGATTACCAAGAAAGCGAATACCGCACTAAGAATGGCCGCTATAAATGTTCCTCGTCGTAATGCAGCTAGGAGTGCCGACATCTCCGGCTTCTCCTCAACTCTAACAAAGAACACACCGATGATCGACGCCAGAATGCCTCCTGCCGCTATCAACATTGGCATTTGCCATGCCTTGAGAGGATCATCCCCTGCAGTGAAACCTAGAGCTATAGCCACTGTAACAACTGCCATTGTGGCGATAATGGATTCGACAAAGGACTCAAATAGGTCTGCACCCATCCCTGCTACGTCGCCAACATTGTCCCCAACAAAATCGGCGATAACGGCTGCATTTCGTGGATCATCTTCAGGGATGTTCTTTTCAACCTTACCAACCAAATCAGCTGCGGTGTCGGCAGCCTTGGTATATATTCCTCCCCCAACCCTTGCGAACAAAGCTACCGTAGATGCTCCAAAGCCATAAGCAGGGAGGAACGCGAGGAATTCATCTCTGGGTAGGAAATTGTGAAAGCCAAAATAGAGAATACATAGTCCTAATAGGCCTATTCCTACTACCGACATTCCCATTACAACGCCGGTGCGAAATGAGACCTTAAGCCCATCGTTGAGACTATCCTGTGCTGCGGCTGTAGTCCTGCCATTGCCTCGGATTGCCATATTCATACCCGCGTATCCAGCTGCCATGGAGGATATTGCACCAAACGCAAAAGAAAGAGCTGCCCAGCTGGTTAATGGCTCGAGACTGTCTATCTGCCCTAATATCGCCAAAATGATCGTTACTATGCCGATTACTACAGCAAGAATCATATACTCGCGGTGTAAGAATGTGAGGGCGCTACTTTTGATATCACTCGATATCTCTTTGACTCGCTTTGAGCCCTCCTTCTGCTGCAGAACAGTTCTAGCAGAGAGCCCAGCGAACCCTAGTGCTAGGAAAGCTGCTACCAGTGCTAGCAATACTGGGTCCATTTACGACGTTCACCTCCTCGCTTTGAAAGGATGGAGCTTAAACTCATCATCCTGCCCTATCCGCGGCTATTGTCGCGTGAGCGCAGGGAGTTTACCCTTTTTAACAGCAATCTGTCAAGGGCGCTTAGGTGGTATTGTATTGGTTGACGTATAAAAGGTGCGAATGATAGGATTAAGAGTGATAGTCAAATAGCTAATATGTATTGTGTAAAATAGAGACAAATGGATATAAGTGTCAATTAACTATGATAGTTTTGGTCGAATTAGCTTGAGTAAATTCAATAGAGCCCAGGTGCTAAATCTAAGCGAATCTGTTTGGTGTGGATGGGAATGAAGTGTTGTGGCCTTAGAAGATGTGGCACAATTACATAAATACCAACCAGATTTACCATCTTATTTCAGTGTGTACCGAAGGTGAAGCGATCTGGTCGTAAATAAGAGGTCGCAATGTTCTCCTGCCGGTACTGGTAGGACTCCTCTTAAGAAAGTGGGGGTTAATAACCCATGTCCCTCACGGGTCCCGTGCTCACGATGACATTGTGACATAGTCTGTTAGGGTTAGGAAGCTAGTATATTTAGTCCTTGCTGGGAGAGAAGGTGGTCGCCAGATTGGGAAGGTATTTATAGAGTAGGTTAAGATCTTGGTTGAACCTATCAAGATCATGTGAATTGGGGGGATCATGAATGGTAGGAGAACTAGTATTCAGATTATGGCCGAGGTGCTGAGGCTAGCAGAGGGGGAGGGAATGGGTAAGACTGGTATTATGTATGCAGCTAATATGAGTCATACCCAACTAGGGAAATATCTTGGATTTTTGACAGAAAAGGGATTTCTTCGACGATGTAATGGTACTGGAAGGGGACGGTATCTTACCACAACTGAAGGGCAGAAACTCTTGAGGCAGATCGATGAAATGTCGGAGGTCTTGGAGTTAGAAATACCTCAAACCGGGAATCACATACAGAGGATATCTCGAAATTAGTTAGTGTTCTTCTAAGGAGTTTTTACCTAAAATAATTCTAGGAAAGAGCATGATACCTATAGGCGTGCTCAGGAGTAATATAATCAGGATATAACCGCCAAGTCCTGAGTTGCTAAGCTGAACGATGAGGGTTTGTTCTGATTTTTCGTCGCTAAGTTCGAATAGGTGGGGAACACATTGTGATGTGAAATCCTTTTCGAGATCAACAATAGCATCGTATGATCCTTCAATTGGAGCTGTTGTTGATATTCTTATCATTGTGATGGTATCTGATGTGAACTCGTTGCCTTTAACGTACCAGTAGAGAACCACCCTTCGTTCCGTGATAGAACCATCCGATTCCTTGTGCGCTATAAGTCTTCGTATAGGTATTAAGGAAGAATTGGAAGCTGGTTCCTTATCGCCTACCCAATCACCATCAGGGATCAGTATCTCATCCTTGATATCCGAATCAACACTGTATCCCATGGCGCGAAAGCACACAGGCACTCCATGAAAGCTTGATTCGCTATTGCTTTGTGATATCAGAAGGAATATCGGGAGGTAGTACTCAGGATGAACATAAGCGCGCATCAGGAGTACGTCTGCTCCTAGGGTTTCCCTGAGCTTGTCTGTTTCATAGTCAGAGCCTATCCACTTGCCGATTTGCTGGGGGAAACTCTGAATATGTTCGTTACTGCCGAAATCTACTTTGGTTTTGATATAGGTCTCATCACCGTCAGATTCGTTCAGCTCAGTATCGATGAACATCACACCTTTTGAGAATACAAAGCCAGGTGTGGAGAGAAGGAGTACCATCACTCCAGCGAGGACTAATAGGCCAAAAACAACTGAGTAGCGCCTGTAGAAATCCATCCCAATATCTTCCCTTAATCATGTATCACAGTAGATAATCCTTGCTGTAGGATAGCCAATTGATAATTACCTGTAGCAGATGTATACAGTTGGTGAGAGGAAAAGTCTTCAACAGGTAATTTACATCAGGAGTAGCTTTTGTTACACGAGATAAGTCTACGGCTAGATTAATACTCAAGGAAGTATTAGAGTTCTAGAATATGGTTCCAGTCCATCAAAAGGGGGGGGCTGGATATTACCTGATTAGGCCGACATGCTTCGTGCGTAGACCTAATGCTCGGATGATCGTCCGAGCATTAGACAACATCATGGTTACATTTGATATTAGATACTCGAAGACAAGTCAGTGGGGAATAGTCGTTAAAGCGAAAGTGATTCTGTTTTCAAGATGCGCGGGATACTTCCGAGATCACTTGCTTAAGTGCCTTTTTCCAATTTATGGCAGTGCGTCTTGTGTCGATTTTAATCTGTGATCCGAATATTTTGACACCTCGACCAAGCTTTTGTTCGGTGTCAGGGATTACAGGCTTTGTGTCTTCTTTCAGTGCAATGATGATGTAATGGTTCTCGTGTGAAATGGACTCAATTTTGGTTGGAGTAGCCAAAGATTTGATGTTCATAGCGTAAAGCAAGTTTATAACAGGATGTGGTAGCTTACCAAATCTATCTGATAGCTCTTCGGTGAATTGAGCTACTTCTTCAGATGTGGATATTCTAGCTAGTCTACGGTAGAGATTGATACGGGTATCTAAATCGTCAACATATGTTTCGGGAATGAACGCTGGAAATGGCAGGTCGATACTGGTAGTTCTATTATTATCTCACGCAAAGACGCAAAGGCGCCAAGATTTAATCTTCAAGGCCGTTTACGACTCGAATGATGCCATCCTTGATCAGCTTTGATCCGAAATTAATCAACAATCCCAATTTTTTGTCGGTTAACCGGAGATATGTTAATAACTGCT
>JAXHVC010000115.1:0-12983 GCA_034189315.1 Chloroflexota bacterium
GGGAAGCCATTCAACGAGTGGAATCTGGAGAGTATGACCTCGCCTTCCTGCTTAGTCCACCCTCTATATCCACAATCCTCGATGTAGCGGATATGGCGGATCGCATGCCACCAAAATCCACCTACTTCTATCCTAAACACCCAACGGGATTTGTTATGTATCCCTTCTGGAATGATTAAAGTTCATTTAACCCCAATACATTTCTTACCAACCCACTATTAGTAACTGATGTCACGGGTAAATGAATATACACAAATAATCCCAATCATCTTGGATATCGGGAATATCTGGAGAAATGTGATATATTCTCACGAATAGTAATAGCTATACCAATCTTTGTCTTGATGTGATATTTGGGATAGAATGAGGCAAATTCCAATATATTCTCGATTTATTAGCAAAAGAAGGGAATAGAGCAGATATGATAACAACAGAGTTAACAACTATGCTCGGAATAAAACATCCAATCATTCAAGCAGGTATGGGACCATGGAGTACTACAAACCTGTGTATAGCAGTAGCTAATAGCGGGGGTCTTGGGATTATAAGCACCAGTGGACTCACCATGGGTATGATCGCACCACAAGCGGTAGAGATGGCAGCAGGACCAGGTATCACAGGAACCCCATACGAAGTATTGAAGATCATCTTGGGCAATGCAACTAAAGGTGTTGCTGAGTCGAAAGGGGTTATTGGCATTAACTGCATGGTATCAACCGAGATGGTCATATCTGCCAAAGAACTGATCCAAGCAGTTATCGATGCCAGAAATGAAGACCCTGCTATGAGGGAATGTGTAAGAGTGATAATCACTTCAGCAGGTGACCCATTGCCCTGGGCAGACACAATCAAACCCTCCGGGGTGAAATGGCTTCATGTGATTCCGTCTGTACGTCATGCTAAGCGATGTGAGAAAGCGGGAGTAGACGCAATAATCGCATCTGGTCATGAAGGAGGAATGCACGTAGCATGGGAACCAGTTCATAGCATGGTCCTTGTCCCTGCTGTTGTTAAAGCAGTGGACGTACCAGTCATCGCCTGTGGAGGATTCTCCGATGGAGTAAGCCTCGCTGCAGCACTAGCTATGGGAGCAGATGGAGTACAGATGGGTACCAGGTTTATCGCAACTCAGGAGAGCGATTTTGTACCCTTGTGGAAGGAGCAGATACTTAAGAGTGGAGAAAGGGATACCATTATTGCCAGGGGCATTGTTGGCCCGGGAAGATACTTAAAAAACAAAGCTGCTATGGAGCTGGCTAGTATCACAGTATCAAAGTCCCCAGGTCTATTCATGGGGCAGGCTGATGACCTCGCCACAACAGCACCAGAGGTCTTGACCAAGGAGATTGAGGGTTGGACAGCGATGATCGAGGGAGATACTGACGAAGCTCTATGGGCAGGGGGTGAGGTAGCAGGGAGAATCGAAGACTTGCCGAAGGTACAAGAGCTTATCGATATTACGATAAAAGAGGCGGAAGACATCCTCCTCAAGCTTCCTCACAAAGTCAGCTCTTAGAAACATACACAAGAGGAGGATCTATCATGGAACTAAAACTCACCGAAGCGCAGAAGATGGCAAAAACCAATGTGCGTGACTTCCTACAAAAGGAGCTTGTGCCCATCGTTCACGAGCGTGACAAGCAAGGGCCATTTACTCACGATGAGCTTGTGGACTTTCGCAAGAAACTAGACCCCATTGGTTTCGGCTCTTTTGATATATCGTCTATGGCCAGCGGCGACACTGATCCTATTAGCATGGCCATCATAGGTGAGGAAGTCTTCGGTTGTTGGGCATCCCTGGCTGCTGCAATCGGCCTTGCAGGACAGTCTGCTCTGGTTGCCTTTGGACCTGAGAAGATGAGGCAGAGACTCCTGCCCCGTCTCGAAGCAGGAGACCTCATTGGCTGTGGTGCTATTACTGAACCAAATGCTGGTTCCGACAACCGAGCGATGCAGACAAAGGCAGTGCTAGATGGAGATCATTATGTGATCAATGGAACAAAGACCTGGGTGAGTAACGCCACCATTGCAGATGTAGTCCTCCTTCTATGTAAGGACGAGAATGATCAGCTTACCCAGTTCCTCATCGACAGAGAGGAATCTCCTTTCGAAAGCAGGGAATTGCACAAGTTAGGTTGGCGCGCTTGTCCCACAGGGGAGATCTATTTCGATAATTGCCGCGTCCCAAAAGAGAATAATGTCATGGTGATGATGGCCGAGCTGATGGCAAGTGGTCAAGTCGGTAAGGTCCTAGAAGAGAGGGGTATTCCAGAAGAAGCACTTACTCGAATGGCATCAATGTTCTCTGCTGGACCAATCGCCGCCCTAGCATATGCCCGTACTGGTATGGCACAGGCAGGAGTTGGAATATCTCAATGGTGCTTAGAAGCAAGCATCGATTATGCTAAAGAACGTATCCAATTTGGCAAACCCATCGGGAGTTTTCAATTAATCCAAAACATGATCACCGAGATGGTCTTCCTAACTGAATCATGTCGGCTACTCTCCTATCGCACTACCGAGGCATTGGCAGATGGGAGTCCCGAATTCCGAATGTTGAGCTCACTGTGCAAAGCCTATGTGTGCGAGACAGCCGTGAAGGTGACCACCATGGGACTTCAAGTACATGGCGCAAATGGTCTTTCAGACGACCTGCCCATAGAAAGGTATTTTAGGGACGCCAGGACACTAACCATACCTGACGGAGCTACAGAGATAAACAAGCTCGTAGCAGGCCGTGAAATCCTAGGGCTGACAGCATACAAATAGTCAGTCACTCGCAAGCAGGTCAGCACTGCAGCTCTTGTGAAAAGCAAAGAGGCGAGGAGGACTTAATAGCATGGCTGAACTGACGGAATTGCTAGATAAGGCACTCAAAAAGGACAAGCTCATTGGCTCTGGGATACTGACCGAGGTAATAGATAGTGTCGCAGCACTCGAATATGAGGGGCTGATAGATACAGTGCCAGCTTTGCTTCCAAAGTTGGGAAAGGTCTTGGAACCCAGGATTTCGGAGATAGACGAGGTGGGTATCGATAAGTCAACTGAATTTGTCCTGAAGTACGTACCTAATATAACTCAAAAACTGATCTCCTCAGATGCAGAGGTCCGAAATGAACTAGCTCAGACAGAAGACATGAACTTCAATTTGAAGGCAGGTAATATCGTAGAAGCACAGGTGCAGATCAAGGGCGGGCAAATATCATTCAGCCCAGGTCTGCACGACGAACGGGACTTCTTCATCACCATGTCTACGCCAAAGCTGCTCAGAATCATGCAGAGACAAGACGATATCGAATCTGGGTTGATCGGCGGAGGCATTGAGATGTGGAGTGAAGGCGACGAAGGAGATATGGAAAAAGCCCAAAGCTTTCTGCCCTTGTTAACAGTCATTTTGCAGAAGCTGAGACTGTGAGAGATGTTGTGACCGCGTCTAAGGGAAAACAAATGTGCAGGAGGTGAGGACATGAGAAAGGTGTGTGTAATTGGGGTGGGGATGACTGAATTTAGACATCGCCCTGAAAGCATCACCGATATTGGGGCTAAGGCAATCCACGAGGCATTCAATGATGTGAAGAAGCTGAAGGTATCCGATATAGAAGCGGTTTATTGTGGAAATGCCAGTGGAGCGCCAATGATTGGTCAAAGAATCATGGCACGACTAAAGGATGAGATGGGGCAAGAAGGATTGACTGGTGTGCCCATCTCGAACTGGGAAAACATGTGCACTAGCGGCACCTGTGCCGCCATAGCTGCATATCAAGATATAGCTTCTGGCCTCCACGATATTGTCCTCCAAGTAGGTTCGGAGAAACTAGGGAGAGGGGCTCTATCTATGGACGAGTCAGGTCGCCTAACAACCGCTAAAGGTATGGATCCAGTACCCCAGATGTTTGCCGCTCAAGCCAAGCTCCACATGGATAGGTTTGGTACAAAAAGGGAGCATCTGGCAATGATTGCGGCAAAATCCAAGGAATACGCAAGAAGGAATCCCAATGCACAATACAGGGAACAGTTGAGCGTAGACGATATTCTGAATGCAAGGATGATTGCTGATCCATTGACTTTATACATGTGCTGTCCTACATCCACGGGTGGATCTTCACTCATCTTCTGTGCTGCAGACATTGCCAAGGAGTTTCAGGACAAGCCGGTGGAAGTGGCAGCTTCTGTAATAAAGACAGCTAGAGGAACACCACAATTAGAGTCTGGCTGGGATCCGAACATAAGAGCATCCAGGGAAGCGTATAAAATCGCAGGGATTACTGCCAGTGACATCGGCGTAGCTCAATGTCATGACTGCTTCGCCATAGCAGAGCTGATGCATTATGAAAGCTTTGGATGGGCGGAGATAGGTAAAGGAGGAAAGTGGATCGAAGAAGGTCATCCATGTATGGGCGGTGACCTTCCAGTGAACACCGATGGTGGCTTGATTTCCAAAGGTCACCCCTTGGGGGCAACCGGAGGAGCACAGATTTATGAGCTTGTTCACCAATTAAGGGGCGATGCTCACAACCAAGTACTTCCAATCCCAGAGGTGGCTTTCCAGCATAATATGGGTGGCGGGGTTGGTATTGGCATGGCTTACATCGTCAACATCTTTAAGCGAGGCTGGTAAGTGCCGTGAAATATGACATCGTAGGCAATCGTGTTATGGAGGCGAGAAGATGAGAGATGTTTCCATCATCGGAGTGGGTAAAACCGATTTCTCCGCTCAAGGAGGACTCATAACCCATGCCGAGAACGCCATCAAGACAGCAATAGAAGATGTCAAAGGGGAGGGTATACTCAAGAAGGAGGATATCCAGGTCTGTTACAGTGGGTGTACCACTACAGTAACCAATGTAGGGCAAATGATGATAATGAACCAGGGGCTGTTGGGGATGGGGGTATTCAACATAGAAAATGGGTTCATCACTGGTCTATCTGCTCTCTACAGTGCCTGGCAAGCTGTTGCTGGTGGGCTATATGATATTGTCCTTGTATGTAGCGGCGCCAGCTTTTCTGGAGGTGGTGGGTTCATGTCTCTGTTCAGTAACGACAAGGTTCCTGATGGAGATCTACTCACCCACAAGACTGGCAAGGCCTGGTCTATTAAACCAACCAAGCATCCTCTATATCCGAGGTTGTTCGCACAACTTACCAGGCGACACATGGAAACCTATGGTACGACCAGTGAACAGCTAGCACAGGTGGTGGTCAAAAACCGCAAGAACGGTGCTATCAATCCGCGGGCTATGCTCAAGGAAGAAGTAACCACAGAGCAGGTTTTGAAGTCTGCGATAGTGGCTGATCCGTTGACCGAATCTATGTGCACCCCCATTGTAAACGGGGCAGTTGCACTCCTACTTTGTCCATCAAAGCATGCAACGTACTACCAAGATAAGCCAGTACGTATAGGAGGTATTGCCATTACAAGTGGAAAGGCAGGTGTTCCATATCTGGAATCTGCCTACGAAGCCACAGAGAGAGCAGCAAGACAGGCATATAGAATGATCGACCCCTTCTTCCGAGCTAGGAGCACCCTCAACGTAGCACAGGTAATCGATATGTTCCCTATAACAGAGCTAGTAAGCTACGAAGCCATGGGTCTTTGTGGGAAAGGGGAAAGTGGCAAACTCGTAGAGGAGGGGATCACTTCATTGGGAGGAGAACTTCCAGTCAACACAGACGGTGGCGTAATAGCCAATGGCTTCGCCCTCGGTGCCAGCGACCTTGCCCAAGTGGTAGAGAATGTCTACCAGCTCAGAGGTGAAGCAGGTGAACGGCAGGTTCCTGAGGCAAAATGGGCAGCAAGTCACTTCATGGGAAGTGGGGGAAGTACCTTCTGCGGAGGATATGGCGGTCGAGGATTCGGACCTGGGGGAGGATACGCGGTAACGGTGGTAACTAATCAATGATCTGACATGAGCCAGAAGTCGAAGCAAGACCTGTACAAAGTTTATCTTGTTTGTCTTTGTTCCCCTTGCCGGGCTGCTATCGTACTTGCTTGACTTTTGGCTAGCAAAAGCCTAGAATCTGACCATACTAGAGGTATACTTCCAGATTGTAGGTTTTGTTGGGGGTTACCTACTGAAGAAAAAACACAAGGAGGTTAGTAAATGGGTGAGCTCTGGCTATCGGAAAAGTGGCAAGAGGAGGCAATGAAACTCGCATCAGCACCTGAAGTGACAAGTGCACTACAGGGCATTGAGCTTAGCATGATTATGCATGTGGCACCATTCCCAAAGGTTGGTCTTGATGAGGATATGTATATGCAGATGGCAGTAACCGGTGGAACCGTATCCTACGGATTAGTCTCTAAAGACGACGCCGATAAGGCCAGCATTATGATGGGCCTCAGCTATGAAACCATGAAGGGGATGAACAAGGGCACAGTCAATATGCAGACTGCATTCATGCAGGGTCAAGTAAAGCTCGAGAAGGGCGACATGAGCGGCTTGATGAAATATGCTGGTCAGATGCAAGGCATGATGGGAATGCAGCAGAAGATGGGCGAGATGACCGTTTGGCCCGATGATCTTCCGGATAATGAGTTGGAAGATTACAAGAAGATGATAAAAGCAAGAATTGAATCCATGAAGGGTTAATATTCATCATATAAAGCTGCCTTTATTTAGCAAGGGGGCAAAGCTAGAGCTATATGCCCTAGGGCTTCATCAAGTCCTAGGGCATATTTGTTGTACATTCTCACCTCCAATATCCTGGATTGTGAGGAAGCAAGCCATCCATAAAAATCAAGTAATTAATAACTACACCTTGTTGTATCCAGCGATAGGGTATGCATCTTGAACGAGGTACATCTCTCCCGGTAGAAATGCGCTCCACATCAGCCCCCATGGCGATAGCATAATCGAGGTGAACAATATGGGAATTCGACGTCGTTTTAAAAAGAACAAGATTGGCGTGATAGCAATACACGGCGCAATAAGAGGAGGGCGACAAACCGCAGAGATCATTCACTACCTAAGAATCTTTCGTGAAAATCCAAAAATCAAGTCAGTCATCCTCAATGTCGATTCTCCAGGCGGACTAGTTACAGCTTCTGATAATCTCTACATGGCAACTTCAAGACTATCGGAGACGAAGCCTACTATAGCCTATATCAGTGGAACCGGAGCATCTGGAGCATACCTGCTGGCATGTGCAGCCACCAAGATTGTAGCCCTGCCAGGATCAGCAATTGGCTCTATTGGAGTACTATCTGAGAAATTCTTGATCTATGAGTTCTTGGACCGCAGGGGAATCCGGTTGAACACCGCCAAGAGTGGCCACCTTAAAGATATGGGGAGCATGTTCCGCGATCCTACCGAGGAAGAAGAAACAAAGGAGCAGGAACTGCTTGATAGCTTTCACACATATTTCATACAAGCTGTCGCCAAGGGTAGGCACCTGGAGGAATCCAGAGTTCGAGAACTGGCAACAGGTGAGGTCTTTTTGGGGCAACAAGGTAAGCCCCTAGGGCTTGTTGACGAGCTTGGAGATTTTGAAACCGCGTTGGATATAGCCTCGGACCTCGGTAATGTACCACGTACCAGAGTCGTCTACGCCACCCGAAGAAGGACTTTCCTACAGAGGGCGTTTTCTCGATTCGGAAGCTCTATCGCAGATCAACTCATATCAGAAGCCCAGTATGCTATGGAAAGACACTTCTACTTCATGGACACACCCGACCGATGGAGAAGGTTCTAGGGTCTTGGAAATACAAGGCCCGCAGCTAGCGGGCCTCTCAATCTACTAATCTACCCAAAGGCACCAGACTCTCTTAGCTTGGTGATCTGTTCGCTGGAATAACCAAGCTCTTGGAGGATTTCTTCGGTGTGCTCCCCTGGGGCCGGTGCCAAGCGTCTGATCTCTCCTGGCGTCTCCGATAGCTTGATCGAGACACCTATCTGCTTCACCTTGCCAACTTTAGGATGGTCTACCTCTACCACCATCTGGCGATCAACTACATGAGGATCTACGAAAACTTCTTCGAGGGAATAGACCGGACTGGCACATGTATCGGTCTGTCTTAAAAGATCAAACCACTCATCCCTAGTCTTAGTACGAAATGCCTCCGCAAAAGCAGCAGATACATCTGGCCACCTATCTATAGACCACTCCATCATCGCCAAATCATCACGTCCAAGCGCATGACATAGATTTTGATAGAAGCGAGGTTCGAGTGCGCCAATGCTGATCATCTTCCCATCCTTGGTCTCGTATATGCCATAGTGGGGTATACGACCACTAGTGATAGTAGCCATATCCATCCCCTCAAGTCCGGGAATCAGCCCTCCTTGGAAATGTTGAGAAGCTGCTGTGTGACACAGCGAGATCACGCCATCGGTCATGGCGATATCCACATGTTGCCCCTTACCCGTCCTCTCCCTGGCCATCAGCGCTGCTAGAATCCCTATGGCAGCCTGCATTCCTCCAGAAGCATAGTCTGCCACAAGATTGCTAGGAGGTACGGGCCATTCATTCTTGTCTCTAATGATATCTAGGGCTCCGCCTATTGATAGGTAGTTGATGTCGTGTCCAACCAGCTCTCGATATGGTCCAGTCTGGCCATAGCCAGTCACAGAGCAATATACAAGCCTGGGATTCTTTTCCTTCAATGTCTCATAGTCTACTCCCAGGCGTTTAGTGACTCCTGCTCGAAAGCCTTCAACAAAGACATCCACCTTCTCTACCAATCGATAGACTATGTCACGTGCTCCATCCACCTTCAGGTTAAGAACGATGCTCTTCTTGTTACGAGATTCAGCATCGTAGGCCCTGATCTTCTCTTCCAGCTCGGGTGGCATTGGGAAAATAGCCTCAGCAGCCTTTCCCCCACCAGGATCCACTCGAATCACCTCAGCTCCAAGGTCACCAAGGATCATGGTACAATACGGTCCCGGGGCTAGACGAGATAGATCAAGGATCTTAATTCCATCCAATGCCGCACTCATGTTATCTCCTCTCATATAAACTCTGAACTCAACAGAAAACCAGATTATATCATAGTAGCAGGATTGGAACCCCTCGTCACACAATCGTCCAAATTGACAGTGGGCAAGAGTTACGATAGAGTACACCCCCAGTAGGAACCTTCGAAAATGCACATAAAACACTCCCATTGGCCCAAAATCCCCTAACAGCATTACCTCAGTTAGCCCAATGGGAGTCTACCTTGTCTACTCGGGGTTTAAAGGAGAAACCATTATGAAGTCCAGCCAGAACAAACAAGAGTGGCAAAAAGATACGCTTGAGGCCACGTTAAAGCGATTCCCACAGCGGCAGGAGACTTTCGAGAACGGATCGGGGATCGAAATAGATACGTTATATGCACCAGAAGATATAGAAAGCATCAACTACTCAAGTGCATTAGGCTATCCTGGTGAATATCCCTTCACTAGAGGTATTCAACCCAGCATGTATAGGGGACGATTATGGACGATGAGGCAATATTCGGGCTACGCCTCGGCCGAGGAGTCCAATCGTCGTTTTCGATACCTCCTGGAACAAGGCCAGACAGGGCTCAGCATCGCCTTCGATCTACCAACGCAAATAGGCTACGATTCTGATCATGCCTTGGCTCAAGGAGAAGTCGGCAAAGTAGGAGTGCCTATCGATTCCCTCAAGGACATGGAAGACCTCCTCCGAGATATTCCCTTGGATAAGGTTAGTACTTCCATGACTATCAACTCCACGGCGCCCATATTGCTGGCAATGTATATCGCTATTGCCAAGAAGCAAGGTTCTGATATCAGTAAGATAGACGGAACAATTCAGAATGATATTCTCAAGGAATACATTGCTAGAGGTACCTATATCTTCCCACCACAACCATCGATGAGACTCACTACAGATATCTTCCAATACTGTAGCCAGAATATCCCACGATGGAACACCATCAGTATTAGTGGGTATCACATAAGAGAGGCGGGAGCCACGGCAGCGCAAGAAATCGCTTTTACACTTGCCAATGGTATTGCTTACGTACAAGCTGCAATCAATAGTGGACTAAACGTAGACGCATTTGCTGGAAGACTGTCCTTTTTCTTTGACTGCCATAACAACCTCTTCGAAGAGGTAGCTAAGTTCAGAGCAGCACGCATGATATGGGCACGTATTATGCATGAGCGATTTGGAGCCACAGACCCTAGGTCATGTATGCTGAGATTCCATACTCAGACAGCAGGATGTAGCCTTACTGCTCAACAACCATACAACAACATCGTGAGAACAACCGTTCAAGCATTGGCCGCAGTCCTGGGTGGCACTCAATCATTACACACATGCTCCTATGACGAAGCCTTCGCTACACCAAGTGAGGAAGCAGTAACAGTTGCACTCCGCACGCAGCAAATTCTAGCCTATGAAAATGGTGTGGGTGATATAGTAGATCCACTCGGTGGATCATACTTCATTGAATCGCTGACCAATGCTATGATGCAAGAGGCCACCAAGACTATCGAGAAGATAGACAGCCTTGGTGGTGCATTGGTAGCTATCGAACAGGGTTATCAGCAGAAAGAAATACAACAAAGCTCCTACCAATACCAGAAAGCTGTTGAAGAAGAAAAACAGATCACAGTGGGTGTTAATAAGTTTGTTTCACCATCACCCAAGATTGGCGGACTGATCCGGGTAGATCCAGAAGAGGCAAAGAAACAGAAAGAACGCTTGTCTAATGTCAAGAGTAATAGAGATGAGGAAAAGGTAAAGGCTTCCCTGGATAACTTGGAAAGGGTGGCCCAGGGCACCGAAAACACTATGCCTGCATTTCTGGAAGCAGTAGAGTCCTATGCCACACTGGGAGAGATATGCGATGTTCTGCGAAGGGTTTTTGGTACTCAGAAGGAGTTTCTGACATTCTAACCACACTCTCCTAACAGTAAATACCCCAACTCATAAAATCGTATCTCGGAGGGAATAATGGATTTTTCGTTAAGCGAAGAGCAGCAGATGTTTCAACGCATGGTGAGAGACTTCGTCACAAAGGAACTGGAGCCAATAGTTGCAGAACTCGATGAGAAGGAGGAATTTCCTACCGAGATTGTCAAGAAAATGGGGGAGCTTGGATTCTTCGGAGCAGGGGTATCTGAAGAATACGGAGGAAGTGGAGGGAGTGGCACCGAAGTAGCCATCGCTTGTGAAGAGATTTCTCGTGTGGATGCCGGTACTGGCTGTACATTTCTAGCCAGTGTATCTTTGGCTGGTCATCCATTGTATAACGCCGGGACAGATGAGCAGAAGCGGCATTTTGTAGTCCCTATGGCAAAAGGGGAAAAGCTTGCAGCGTTTGCGCTCACAGAACCATCTGCAGGGAGCGATGCAGCAGCCCTTCAAACAACCGCAACAAAAGATGGTGATAACTATATACTGAATGGAACAAAGGTATTCATCAGCAATGGAGGAGTGGCTGACACTGTGGTGGCATTTGCTACCACAGACAAGGGATTGAAACATCGCGGCATTATAGCATTAGCGATTGATAAGAGTACTACGCAAGGCCTCTCCGTAGGAAAGACCGAGAAGAAACTCGGTATTAGATCATCCAATACTGCTGAACTCGTTTTTGAAAACTGTGCGGTCCCAATAGAAAACCGCCTCGGTGAAGAAGGCAAGGGATTCAGAATAGCCATGGAAGCTATCGATTCCAGCCGTACTACAGTTGCAGCACAGGCAGTCGGTGTCGCACAGGCAGCCTTCGAAGCATCTCTTGCCTTCGCCAAAGATCGACAGCAGTTTGGACAGGCAATATCCAGCTTCCAAGCGATTCAATGGATGATTGCGGATATGGCCACTCAGATTGACGCAGCAAGATTATTGACCTACCATGCATGCTATCTTAAAGAGGAAGGGCTGCCATTTGTTAAGGAAGCAGCTATGGCCAAACTATTCGCTGCAGAGGCAGCTATGGCAATAACAACAAAAGCAATCCAGATTCATGGTGGATATGGTTATGTCAAGGAGTTCCCTGTAGAGCGGTTATTCCGAGACGCCAAGATCACAGAAATATACGAAGGAACCTCGGAGATGCAGCGAATGACGATTGCGAGAAACCTTCTCCAATAGCAAAGGAGTATACATAGAATGATTAAGAGAATTGACCATATTGCTATAGTAGTAAAAGACCTCGATGAGTCGGTACAGCTATACGAGAAGATACTCGGGATGAAACCAGAAAAGATTACAACCGTCCAAGACCAGGCTGTGAAATCTGCCCTATACATCATTGGTGATGGAAGCGAGCTGGAGCTCATTCAACCAATAGACTCCCAGAGCGGAGTTGCGAAGTTCTTGGAAAAGAAGGGCGAAGGAATGCACCATGTTGCTTTCGAAGTGGACAATATAAATCAGGAGATTAAGTCCATGTTGGATAAGGGTGTAGAGGTTATTGATAAGCAACCTAGAAAAGGTATGGCAGGAACTATTGCATTTCTTCATCCCAAATCTACAGGCAGTGTATTAATGGAGATGACACAGAAAGATTAATGAATAGATCAATACCATACCTAGATCCAGAATCAGGGAAGATCACGTTGGAGGATCGTAAAGTGGCAGAGCAAAAGATTCGCATATTAGTCGCTAAACCAGGCTTGGACGGTCATGATCGTGGTGCCAAGATTGTAGCTCGTGCCTTACGAGACGCAGGAATGGAGGTCATCTATACAGGGCTTCGACAAACCCCAGAGATGATCGCAGAAGCCGCGGCACAGGAAGATGTAGATATCGTGGGCTTGAGTATATTGTCTGGCGCTCACTTGGAATTATTTCCATTGATTCTAGAGCAGCTGAAAGCAAAAGGAATGCAAGACATTCCGGTTATCAGTGGAGGGATTATACCTGAAGAAGATATTCCCGAACTGCAAAACATTGGAATTCGAACGATTTTTGGTCCTGGCACCCCAACATCAGAGATTGTGGAATTTGTACAAGGGCTGCAAAAACAGATGTAGAATATGACTAGTATTTTTAAGTTATTAGTATTGTATAATATAAGGATT
>JAXHVC010000116.1:0-17650 GCA_034189315.1 Chloroflexota bacterium
ACAGTTTAAAGGTCTTCTATGGTTAATCCTAGAGCTAGTACCATTAATAGGTGTTGCCTTTAGAGTATATTCCGAATACTAGCTAATTTACCATGATTTGAATAAGTATATCACCAGGTTCCCCATCTGTTATTCTACGTGCATTTGGAAGCCGTACCGTATTGCCTGCTTTTACTCCTGCTGGGACCTTTATCTCCAATCGCTTACCTTTTCGGTTCAACATCTTGGTGGTTCCACGTTGTGCCTCGGCTTGGCTAATGGTTAGCTGATAACGTATATTTTGACTTCCTTCACCCGGAGTCCTATATGTTGTTTTAGAGAAGATATCGTTGAAATGAGTTTCCTTAGAATGGCTACCTGGTCTCCTACCAGTTTGAGCTCGAGTTTTGTTGTGAGATGATCGACGGCCTCCGAAGAGGTCCCCAAACAAATCATTGATAAAATCGATCCCGAGACCAGCTCCGCTGTAATCTTTCATCAGGTCATCGAACGTTGTTCGTGTAAATGGATTACTAAAAATATCGCCAGGATTTCCTACACTGCCATACCTGTCGTATTGGCGGCGCTTTTCCGGATCACCAAGTACGCTAAATGCCTCGTTTATCTCCTTGAATTTCTCATTTGCCCATTGCTCCTTTCCCTGATTACGGTCAGGGTGATACTGCATTGCCAGCTTTCTGTAGGATTTCTTTAATTCCTCCTCAGTTGCGTTCTTGTTAACTCCGAGGATCTTATAGTAGTCTTTTGCCACTCCTCACCTCCTATGCAAGTCGAGACACTCTGATTTTACTTTTTACTGGGAATATGAGTGCCTTGGAGTGCGATTCCCTGCGATCTAACACGATGGCTGATTTACTAAACGGATTTGCCTGTCGTTCGATCAGATGATAACTATGTCTTAGCTAGTGTAGTGCCTCAGGTAAGGTTATGCAATCATATTTCTCGATTAGGAAAGAAAGGTCATCTTCACATTGCCTCACCGCCCGAGGAAAGGGATTTGAAGAGAGACTTAACTATAGCCATACATTGTCGTGTGAAGCTAACAGTACAATAATACAATGGTAAGTGATTTATAGGACCTTTAGGATATTACACAATTTGGCCGGATGTCTACAATAGTCTGTCTGATAGTACAAGTTGGGTGACTGAGAGCCTGTAAAGCGGGAAAAATGGCTTCAGGTTTCATCACATCCGTTTACTACAAGTGACATATAATGTTGTGTGCTGCAAACGATCAATCATGATCTGATAAATAATACACTCACTAGGGACATACTTGTTCAAATAGGCATTTGCAGGATCCTTTATCCTATTTGGTGAAAGGTGTGATTGTGATATGGGTTGGACAAGGCAGTTTCCTTTTTTCGACGGACTTTCCTCATATCGCGCCTCTAACTTAAAGACGGGAAAGGTTAGCCTCTTCCTTATGTGCTATGAGGGGCCTGGCAATCCACATGCTCAATATCTTTGGCCTATAGAAACAGGTTTTCAACATGCTTTAACAACTAGATGAAAATCGGCAGGACTTTCCTGATATCTGTATTATGATCTTACTAACAATAACATATAATCGCTATCCTAGCTGCATATTTAGATTCTGTAGGGCTTCGTAGAATGCCTGCCCATATCTATTGTCATGGTGAGCGACAAATTCCCTCCATTGGGGATTGCGTTTTATCGCATCTTCGACACTAAGCTCCATGACTACTGTATTGCGTCCCTGCTTGACCTGCTCCATTCTTAATTGTGGATTTCTCTCTATCTGAGCTTTTACACTTTCATAGGTTTGTTGGTACTCATCCGAATAACGCTTTTGAATACCTTCAAGAGTATTCATACTGAGCTCAATCTTAGATGCGTGTTGGCTGCTTCGAAGCCTAGCAGTTACCAAAATTGCATCTCTCCGTCTTCGAAAGTCCTCTATTGACGTTTGCAGTGTAAGTGAGTTTGTCAATTTAACTAGGGCGGCCTTGATGATCGTTTTCTTCCCTTGAGTCTTTAGTTCCTTGAGTTTGCTTCCTAGAACGTCGGAATCGATGTCTCCTTTGTGGAATTCCGATAGTATGGAATCCAGGATTTCTTGGTCTCTTGCAAGTTCCTTTTCTTCTGGAGTGATATCACCGATCTTGGCTAGTCTTTCCCTCATCAATGGTGAGAGCGTTGCCTCCCAATCACTCATTTATCACCTCCGTTTTTATAATCGTCATTAAACTATATCTTTTTTCTTAAGGAAAGGAACAGTTTGGAGGGCGTTTTTCCTATTGTTCCATTCTCCTATCTCGCATACTTTGATGATATTGTGAGGTAGTTTCTTAGAGATGAGGTCCCAGTCTATTGTTCCTAATCCCGGGGCAAAATGATCGTGGATACCCTGAACATCATGAAGGTGTACTCCGATGATCCTATCTCCAAGATTAGAGAACCACTCGTCTTGGCTTGCGAACCCAAGTCTAGATTGCACTTCGGCATGACCCACATCATGCCAATATCCAATGGGGTGAGCGCCAAACTCTTCTAGTAGGCTAATCATTTCATAGAGCGATGGTATTTCAAAGAAGTGAACCCTATTCTCTAGTCCAATTATAATACCATTAGCGTAAGCAAAGTTAAGGAGTTCCATAAGACTCATTCTAACAGCCGCAAGGTGGGCACTAACACATTTATCTCGTTCTTTGACAAGTTCTTTTGTAGTAGCGAAATACTCTTGACTTGATGAAAGACCCTTATTATAGAGACTACGGAGCCTGTTATATACTGTCAAGTCCATTTCAACTCGACCAGCATGTAGTATTACTGCCTTTGCACCGACCTCTGATGCTAGCTTTATGGTTTGCTTTCCATAGCTGATGGCTTCATTTCGCGAGTCCTCTTCTAATGAGCTAATGTGGACGGCGGTGTTGTCAATTCCGTTACGCGTGACTTCTGCTGGGCATGGGCAGTGTACGCTCGAAATATGTATTGGTTCCACGTCTCTGAGCTGTTCCAGCCTCTCAGGAGTGAGGATTGAATTCAACTCAATACAAGAAAAACCGAAATCGTGAGCATCTTTGACGAAGCTCCGCATGTGGTTGAATTTGCCCTTACTCCACATTGTGGACAACGCCAATTCGGTCAAACCTGCCTCCTGTTATTATATTCAGAGTTGGATTAGATGTAAGCAAGGAATGTGAATTAAACTTCGATGATGATATGACCTGAGAGATGAGATCATAACGAATATGTTAGATTTGAAAGGCTGACTGCCATACCGATCAGGGCTGTAAGGATAGTAGCCTGATGTTCCACATCGTAAGCTATAGCAAACCTGCTATACATATTATGCATCATTTCTGTAGGAAACCTGTGATACCTCAGTGACGGTCTGAATTTATTCTATCCACTAACCTTTGCTCAGACAAGTAGATGTGTGTTACAGGTTGGGCTGATCCAGACCTGCCCGAGCTAAGCTGACGAAAGACTTGAATTTCTAATTCCTAAGCGCTAAGTCTGCAATTGATTTGAATCTTAGATGTTTGAAACCATCCACAATTGAGTGATTAAGTGTTTAGTATTTGGAAATTCGAATGTTTTCTAAGCGGAACTTCAACTCTAAGGTACCAATCGAATTTCTACTGCATGGTTATTAGAACCTACCTTGTAGAAAATACTTATCAGTTACGTCTGTCGGCCTTTGTGCTGTGAAATTCTTCACAATGTCTGCATCATCGCAATCACCAATAAGCAGTCCAACTGTATGTTGGTCTGGTAATACTACCCAGACTTGGATTTTGTTTTCGTCGAATTGGGCACGTTGTTCTCTATGGAATCGAATATAGTGCGCTGGAGTTGACTCAGTGGGGACGAGGACTACCTGTGATGAGCTTGAGCATGCTTGGGCAAACGCGATACATGGCACGATGCATAGTCTTAGCTGTCGTTCCCCCCTCTCTGCTATGATCTTGAGATGATCGACTGGATCCAACGCGGTCTCGCCGTTTGATAATGTATATCCTGCTTTTGCTAAAAAGCTACGGGTTATCTCTTCCATCTCGGGCAGTAATGTTTGAGCGCGCGACCGTATTAGGCGTATAAAGGCTTGTTCCATATCACTCACAAAGGCGTTATGTACATGGGGTGCGTAGAGGGTTTCACCCTGATAATCCCTTGCTACCAGGGTGGGAGAAAATACTGAGATTGGCTCGTCCACTATACTTTGAAAGATGGCTTCTTCTATATCGTCTCCCAATATTCCTTGGAGGTTGGCTTTCTGGTTATTACTTAGTTTGGCAATTTCTGTATGGATAGCCTCGTGAATCTCATTTTCAGTAACCACCTTTGGTTCTGAGAGAGAATTTGCCAGGTTAACGAACACGATGTTCAATGGTTGTTCCACTTCATACCCTCAATAGTGGCAAAAATGCCTTATTTGCGATCTCTTCAACGGCGAGTACTGCGGGCGAGTCGTCTGGCAGGAAGAGGAGTGGTTTACCCTCTCTATCAAACCTCGTCACATTCTCGTCCATAGGTATAGTACCTGCGATCTTTGAACGCATCTCTTCACAAAGGGATGCGTCTTGACTCGTTACTTTATTGATTATTGTGTAAGAGTTGGCGAACTCTATGTTCAAGTCTTGTGCCAATTTTACTATGCTGGATGCGGTATTGATTCCCCTTTGTGTGGGATCGGTGACAATGAACAGACAATCAAGATTGCGGATTGTACGACGACTTATATGCTCCATCCCTGCTTCGCAATCGATGATGGTGAAGTCGTATTTTTGTGAGAGTCTATCGATAAGATGACGCATGAGGTCATTAATTAGGCAGTAGCAACCAGGCCCTTCTGGCCTGCCCATAGTGATGAAGTGGAAATCTGGTGTCTCCACCAACACGCCATGTAGCTGGTTTTCAATCATTATGTCTAAAGGAGTGCTGCTAGGTGATGGCTTGCGGGAATCTTCATACACCTCTTCTCGAATATCTCCAACTGTCCTACTAGGTGCTACCCCTACAGCATTTCCAAAACTCATAGCGGGATCGGCATCTATTGCCAAGATCTTCAAATCATGCTTTTGAGAGAGTAGCTTTACCAATATTGCAGCGACTACTGTTTTTCCTGTTCCACCCTTACCTGTGATGGCCATAGTGAAGTTATTATTCATTTTTAATCTCCCATGATGAAGGATGTCTTGGTTCTACTTGGTCGGATGCACCTATAGTTGCGAAAAGTTTTATTCATAGGCGGTGTCGATCTATGAACTTACTGCATACTAGGCATTGTATGGGCATGATTGTATTATCCTTAAAGGGATTAATTCTTGCTGTGGAGCTTCTTGGTGTTTGGCAACAAAGAATCTCATTTGCAATGATTATAGTCGTCTTGGTTTCTCTGAACAAATGAGGATATCGGATACTCTGTCGCTAGAAAAGGCCCCGGCAAAATCGCTGGGTTTATGGGGATCACTAGGCGTACCCATATGGTACTAGTGCCTTATATTGTTGACAGGCTGGGGTGCTGATGCTAAGTTTAGTTGGATGGCTTCTTAGTCGTTGCTATAGTCCTAGCGTTTATGTTATTCGAAGTGCTATTTGATCCTCAATCGCACATCGGTCAGTCAATTGATCTGGCTGTTCGATAGTGTTCGCCTCGTTATGACAGAAGGAAGGGTTCATTAAATAGGGAGGTAATAATGGCTGTTTCTTTCGATTTCACCAGTGAACAAGAGGAATTACGCAGGCAAGCTGCGGAGTTTGCTGTGAGGGAGATCGCTCCTATGGCAGAAGAGATCGATGAAAAGGACGATCCCCAATTGGTCTTATCCCTAATGAGGAAGATGGCGCAGCCTCCATATGAATACCTGGGGATGTTCATTCCAAAGGAATATGGTGGAAATCCAAGAAGTATATTGGATATTTGCATTGTCATCGAGGAGATAGCAGCCGGTGGCAAGTGCGCTATGGGTGGTGTGATGATAGAAGCTGGGCTCCTTTCTCCCGGGACGTTCCTCCAGGGTGCTAGTGAGGAGCAGAAGAAGAAATACTTACCTATAATCGCTAAGGGGGAAGGTTTTATCACGTTCTGCCTCACAGAGCCTGGAATCGGCTCCGATGCTGCTGCTCTACGCACTGAGGCAAAATTGGATGGTGATGGGTATATTCTGAATGGAAGTAAACGCTATGCTAGTTTCGCTCATGTAGCTAACTACCACGTGGTTTTTGCTAAGACAGATCCTTCTCAGGGTGCCCGAGGGATAAGCTCTTTTATAGTACCTGGAGGTAATCCTGGATTCACTGTAACAGAGCGTGTTCCCTGCATAGGAATGAGGGGACATCAAGATGAGGAGGTGATAATAGAAAACTGCCGCGTTCCCAAGGAAAACCTGATTGGGGAGGCGGGACGTGGTTTGAAGTATGCCTTGGGTGCTTTGGATGATAGCAGAATCACACTCACTTGTGGTTTTATTGGCCTTTCCAGAGCTGCTCTTGAGGAAGGCGTGAGGTTTGCCAAAGCGAGAAAGGCCTTTGGGCAACCGATAGCCGAATTCCAAGCGATCTCCTTTCCCCTGACAGAGGTTGCAATTGAAATTGAAGCGGCACGGTTGCTTGCTTATAAAGCAGCTTGGATGGCCGATAACAAGATTCGCCATACTGCGGAGACAGCGGCAGCAAAGGCTTTTGCCTCTCAGTTAGTTATCAAGTCAACTAATGTTGCCATGGATGTACATGGTGGTTTTGGTGGTACCAAGAGATTTCCGATTGAGCGTATGTTGCGAGATGGTAGGATATGGATTTTTGCTCAGGGTACTCCAAATGTGCAGAAGCTAATTGTGATGAGGGACCTATTTCAGAGGCTAGAACCTTCAGCTGAATTGGTAGAGGAAATAGCAGGCCGAGCTTAGTTTGATTCTGGTATCGATCTTGATTTAATAGGGAAGGGTTGATGTGGGTTCAAATGTATCTAAGTTATCAGGGAGATGATCCTGTGCAATTGGACAATCTACTGTAGCCTAATATCTAGGCTTGGGTATGTTTGTGAGGTACAGGTGAATGGCTAGATTATTATGTTTGTCGTAGGAACTGCTGGTCATGTGGACCATGGTAAGTCGGTCCTAGTACAGGCTTTAACCGGTATTGATCCTGATCGGTTACCGGAGGAGAAAGAGCGAGGCATGACCATAGACCTGGGTTTTGCCTGGCTCGAACTTCCCTCTGGAAGAGAGGTGAGCATAATTGATGTGCCTGGGCATGAACGTTTCATCAAGAACATGCTGGCGGGTGTTGGGGGAATTGATGTAGCCTTACTTGTTATTGCAGCAGATGAAGGTGTCATGCCTCAAACCAGGGAACACCTAGCCATTCTAGATCTTCTTGGAGTGGAACGTGGCATCGTTGTGATAACAAAAAAGGACTTGGTGGAGGATGACTGGCTGGAATTGGTTATGCTCGATGTATCTGAGGTCATGGAAGGGACCACATTTGCTCAGGCTGCAGTTGTACCTGTTTCGGCGATGACGGGAGACGGTTTGGATGACTTGTTGGCAAGGATCGATGCCCTATTGGATGATACTCCCCCCAAGAAGAATCTGGATAGACCGAGGCTCTCTGTTGATAGGGTTTTCACCGTATCGGGATTTGGTACTGTAGTGACAGGGACTCTTATCGAGGGTTCTCTATCCGCCGGGCAAGAGGTTGAGATCTTGCCGACAGGTGGTAGATATCGTGTTAGGGGACTTCAGACGCATAAACGGAAGGTGAAGGAAGCTTCTCCCGGGGCTAGAGTTGCAGTCAACCTTTCTGGCATCGAGGCAGAGGAGTTGCATAGGGGAGATGTATTGACAGTTCCCGGGTGGCTTCGTCCAACCCGGGCTTTAGATGTGAAATTGCGTCTTATTAGTGATATACCGCGGCCGTTAAGGCATAACATGCCGATTACGTTCCATACAGGTTCTGCTGAATCGTTTGGAAAGGTTCGGCTCTTGGACAATGACAAACTAGATCCTGGTACAACTGGTTGGGCACAGGTAATCCTCGATGAACCTATTGCTGTGGCGAAAGGTGATCTCTTTGTCATCCGCTCTACGCAGGATACGCTAGGTGGTGGTGAGATTGTTACGCTTCACGCCAAGAAGCATCGTCGCTTTCGAGAGGAAGTAGTACAGCGATTATCGGTTATGGAGAAGGGGAGTCCTGTAGAAACCCTTTTCACAACAATGCAGGAGAAGCAGCCTATAGAGCTTGGTGCGTTGGCTACTCGCTGTAATATTTCGCTAGATGAAGCCAAAAAGGCTGTGGATTTCCTGGTCGCAGAGCGACGAGTGATGATTATCTCTGGTAAGGAAGCTGGGGCGCTTCTCATGACCACAGAAGGATTGCAGCGTGTACTGCTTACGACATTAAGTGGATATCATCGACAGTTTCCATTGCGCAGTGGCATGAGCAAGGATGAATTACGCAGTCGATTGAAGCTCTCTTCTAATCTTTTTCCAAACGTAGTTGAGCAGCTATCGCAGAGTGGTGTTATTATCGAAGATGGCGCAGTGGTACGTCTACCTTCTCATGTGATCAAGATGACCAAGGAACAACAGGCATCAGTGGATAGGTTTCTCAAATCATTGGAGCAAAATCCGTATGCTCCACCAGGGGATCTCTTGCCCGATCCTGATGTACTAAGTTCTTTAATTGATCAAGGTAAGGTAGTGAAGGTTAGCGATAATGTTGTATTCACCTCATCGATATACGAGGAAATTGTTCAACGGATTGTCGCCTATATTCAAGATAATGGCAAGATAAATGTCGGTGAAGTCAAGGACCTTCTTCAGACCACCCGCAAGTTTGCGGTGGCACTACTAGAATACCTTGATACAAAGAAGATCACCAAACGTGTTGGTGATGATAGAGTGTTGAATTAACGTTGTAGTATTTGTAACCCTTGGGCATGTTCGCGATTCTATCATGCTAGTACCAACATTATTTAGCTAATAAATACTGATCAGTTAAACAAGGTAACATCCTCGTGCTTCCGCAATCTGGGTAGTCACCATATGGCTATGTTCCTGTGATGGTGACTATGCATCCAAGGGGAACATTTCGGCATTTAGTGTTGCACTCCTAAACATTCATAACTAATCTAGTGTTTTTACCTCTGGTTGATATTGGAGTGTATGTCAATTATAAATACCCCATGGTATATGAAGTGTTATCTAGGTTTAAGGCCAGTCTCTTGAGTGTTTATAGTAGATTAATGCAATATAAAGTTATTAAGGGATGGTGGAAGGAAACCTGGTTGAAACTTGTATGATTTTTATAATAGTAGTAATATAGATTACATAAAATTACTTATTGCAAGAGAGGGGTGATAGAAAAACGCTTTGCATGCTTGACCGGTTCTTTTATTACTCGAAATTTGCCGTATATTTACGTTTCTTTACTCTCATATTCACTTTATATACCTAGCTTTTAACCTCATGGTCATAAACTCAGTAGTAATAGAGCATTGTATTGCGTGTGGTGGTTACACATAGATGGGTGCTCTCACAGGAAAGGCCATAGGGAGGGAACGAAAATGGCAAGTACTAAGCCGGCCCTTGAAGATATGGAGAGAGCTGCACAGAGTTGTCTTGACAGTCGTTTACAAAGAGTCGAAGGTGTAGAGGTTGAAACCACTGAGGCATCTTATATTACCGATCTCCCGGTCTATGAGGTAACGGCGAAGGCAAAGATCAGGGGTTGGGTGTCCACTGGTCCCTCTCGGTACAGACTGGCAAAGGGAGAGAGGCTTCTTAGGTTACAGGTTGCTGCCCAGGATGGGCGCATCATAGGAGTCTGGATGGAAAAAAACAATGGAAAGCATCATTCGTAGAACGATTTCCATTGAGGAGCAACTACGGCCGATGATCTAAGAATAACGATGTTATTCGTTGACAGACTTCGTTACTATGATGTACTATGCAAGAGGTTCACGGTTTGCGATCTCCAACTTGCCTGATTCCGTTACGGTTTCCTAGGCCTATGGAAGACCAAGCTGTAACTGATTTGTCAAAAGGAGGTCGTCCATGGAGTTTCAGGATAAGACGTTGGAGTGTGTCGAGTGCGGAAACAGCTTTATTTTCAGTGCTGAAGAGCAGGAGATATTCGCCAACAAAGGCTTCATGAACGAACCGAAGCGTTGTACAACATGTAGGGAATCAAGAAGGCAAAGGTCTATGTCTATACGTGGAGGGACAGACGGATATCAGCGGCAGCGTAAAATGTATGCCGCAGTCTGTGCCTCATGTGGTAAAGATACTGAGGTTCCATTTGAGCCCCAAGAAGGGCGTCCTGTTTATTGCAGTGCCTGTTATGCTAAGGTACGTCGGTAGAGCTCAATCAACGTGTTCGATGATCATATTGTTTGTTTAGTGTAAACCAGATGGAATCCCTGCCAAGGGATTCCATGCGGTATCTTTAATGGGCGATTTTCAACCTTGTTGAAAATCTGGTAGAGAAACATATATGATGCCTCGAATCATTAATGCCACAGGCGGAATATGCTTTGTAGTGTAGCATAGCGTTGTCTGTTCCATATAAGATCTTGATATCTTTGTGTGACGGACAATGATGAGTTTTCTTATACTATAAAACCGTTCTCCTGTAACTCGTTATGATCGTAACTAGAGATACTAGTTGCTAGGCACTTATTGACAGGGTCACATAGCTATAAGTCTCCATATAGGACGTGCAGTGCCTCATGTTTCATTGATACCCCGGTGTTGATGGTTCCATTCCCACTTAATTGTTCCCTGAAAGATGGTTACTCAACTTAGCTTGGGGTGCTTGTATTCATAGTGCTGGACTATGGGGCACTAGGAATGTGCCAAGGTGAGGAAAAACCAAGTTAACCTCATTTATGATAGTCCTTTATCCCAATTGCGGTGCAATCCCAAGGGAATGATCGTAGGGCACGGATTGACTAGACGGAAAAAGCCGGCTGTCTCGGTGTGTGACCAATCTACGATGTGCCTTGTCTCATATAGTGGTGGTTCTCTAGATGGATTGTGAAAGAGCGGTATCCGTGCAATGTGACAATGGCGGGAGTGCATGGGAGTCGAACCCACCGTGAATACCGCAAGGCACCCACCAACGGATTTGAAGTCCGCGAAGCCCACCGGGACTCATGCACTCCCCTGAATGTTATTGGCCATCCATCATCTTTGCCTTAGCTCTATCCTGAACGTAGCGAGAACGCAACAGAGGCCATTGAGGACTGATCCTCATGAAGTACTGCCTCATCAACCTTGCCTTGGGATAGATTGTAAATGAGTATACACGGTTGGGGTCTTGATTGTCGACGCCATAAACCCCGATGCGCTGCACTGAGAGGTAGTCCTGGTTTCTAGCTATCCAGCGTTCTTGGTTTTGCAGAGAAAGACCGAGTGGTTCTTGAATTGCGGGGAACACCAGTGCATATTCGTAGCTGCTGCCGACCTTGCGGCGGAGTTCCACCAGTTGTTTAGCTTTCTCTGCACCCTCATCATCGCAACGTACCGCTATGTTTATGAAGAAACCGGTCTTTTCTCCCTCAAAATAGAGGTCTGCATTGGTATGTTGTCCCTGGGTGTAGCCTTTATCCGTCAGAAGGCTGGTGATGGCGTATATAAGGTATTCCCGTGCCTCTTTGTCATCAGAGAAGGTAATGCCTTCGCGCAACGGAAGCATGTCTTGCTTTGGAGGTGGGGCAATCTCTTGGTGGAATCCTTTAGTTTCGCGACGAACTTGTGTCTCGCAGAAGAATAGTTCAGACTGCCTCCCCTGTTCAGGATCTTCATAATCTACCCTGAGTAGCACTTTAACCCCGCCTGGGTAGGAGTTCTTCTCCACAATATCGATCTTGCTCACTTGAATATTATCAGCAAGCGGCAGTTTAATATTCAATCCCTTTTCTGCAAAACCTTGGTTTACTTCCTGTACGGTTATCACGGCATACCCTCACTATCTTACGAGCTCCAGAGCACCGAAGGGGCATTTCTCCTCGCACAGCCGACAGTACTCTGGTGGATCCATCTTCCGTTTGCAGCTAGACCACTCAAGCACCTTTACTAATCCATCAACTACCCCCAGCACTGGAGGCACGTCATCTCGTTGAACCACCCTTCCCCGCTGCACAAAGTAAGAGATGGCCTTAGTACAGACGACAACGCAGTCTCCACAACCATGACACTTATCCGCTTCGATAGCTAGCCCAGTCTCTGCTACAACAGATACACTCTTACCAAAGTATTCGCTTAGTATCTCCAGTGATTCCCCATATTCTTCAGTCTGGAGGTCTGGGCAATCAGATAGAGTCTTTTCTCTAGCAATAAGCCCGAAGCCAAAGGCCATACAAGTATCGCATCCACAAACCTTACAATTGGTACCTGGAAGCAATTGGTAAATTTGAAGCGGTTGTATCTTTTCTTTTTTGGGCAATGTTTTTCCACCTCAAATTGCTAGTCGTATAGATACTTAGCTACATTATTAGATACTAGCTTGATTAGATTGAATCATCAGACCACTTATGCATGTAAACACGATCCTGTTCAACCACGTGGTCCTCTAGTAATCCTCTTCATCATAAGGCTCAATCTTTACTTCTAATCGTTTGTAGTTCGGTAGTCGAGCCTTCTCTGGATCGTATTGCGTAAGCATCTGGCAGTGTGGGGTCATGGGCATATAACCGAATCCTTGGGGGCATCCTAACGACAGCTTAGCCGTGACTGGAACGCTTCCAATTTCATTGCTGACCAGCACAGTTGCCCCTGATGTGATCCCTAGAGTAATGAGGTCTTGTTCGGATAGTTCGATTCTGCGAAGATCCTCTTCATATTCCTGTATCCGATCCTTATGATGCTCGATGACCCATTGGTGGGCATCTCGATAAGTAGCTACTATCACTGTCACTTGGTTTATAGTTTTGGTCACTTGGTGATCCTATCGAGTAGTTTGCTCAAAATCGCTTCATCACTGTGACGATGTGTTTCAATTGCCTGGTCGAAGCATACTTTGACTCCATCCATCCTAATAGCACTGCCTCCGGCTTCTAATGATGAGACAGCCGCACTTATTACCACCTTCGATGCCTCTGTAGTTTGGGTTATGGCTGGGTCGATGGTGATGAGTGACATCCTATCCAAGTTCCTTTGCAGGTTCTGTGGCATGTTTGAAAGGGGATTGGATCCCACAATTAGCATACAATCGGGATTAAGCTTGTGCATTTGCTCGAGGATTGAGTATTCCGAGCCATGGGATATACCGTTAACGAAGCTTAATGTATTGACATAACTAGTTTGCTCGAACAGGGTATGATTGAATCCTCTCATATTTGAATGACCGATCATTGGGATCACTGCGATCGTGGCCATGTTTGACAGTTCCCGGATCATTTCTATAAATAGAGAGAAGTCATTATCCAGTGAGTAGGTTAATCCTAGCCCCAAAAAGAATACGGAGAGGCCAGAGTCTTTAATGAAGGAAACCATCGATGTTGCATCATTTCTCGTGGTATTGCCACGAATTGCATCAATCACTCCCTGTATTAACTCCTTGTCTTCACCCGGTGTGATTCTGAAGAATGGTTTACTGATGGATGCCAACTCTGATTCCCTTACATCGATGCAACTCAGCACTACATCAGGTGTCCATCCCGCATCTATGTATCGCGAATGGGCATAATACGAAAACTTAGACAAGTGTCTGGGATGTGAGTGATACGGATTACATCCCCAGAATATGATGGCTCCTGCTCGACGAACTTCGTTAAAAGAGCAGCTGGGAATGGTTTCCCTGAGGATCTCCTCCACCAGAGCACCTTGGCAGAATGATGAGCAATCATCTATTACCGCTCCGAGTGTTCTTGCAAGTTCCACACCGTTGGCCTGAGCCTCAAGGGTCGAGTTATCCAGTCCAAAGATCATAGGATTCTTTGCCTGGCGTAGCAATTCTGCTGCTTTGTCGATTGCCTCTTCCAGTTCTACTCGCTGTTTATTCACTAAACATGGCGTGCGATGTTCGTCATCTCCATAGTATTTAAGAAAGGAACTCCCCTTCAGACAGGCATTGTACATACCTGTGATAGTAGTCCCTTCTGTTTGTATTTCGATGTCATCACATAAGCAGCTACACCCAGTGCAGACAAGCTTAGTTTGGCCCATTCAAATATCTCCACGATTCTTGAAGTATGTCCATCGTATGGTAACAAACACCGAATTCATATATATAATCTATTCAGTGGTGAGTATTAGCTGTTGACTTCCCCTTGCTGAAGGGAGACGACGTAATCTCCTTTTAGCAAGGGGGCCAGGAGGATTCTGCGTAATCTGTTGGGGATTGTTAATAGAGGCTTTCCCTCTATCCCCTCCTGGCCTAGGGGATATATTTATAGTCTTAGTAGTCCTCCTCGCTTTCCCAGCGTGAAAGCTGCATAGCGAGGATGCCATCCAATGCTAGCTTCCCCGCAGCGAAGTAATCCTCAAAACGCCTGTCTCTTGGCCCTCCAACGAGACACCACACAAATTCCTCGTCGGGATTGGCCATCCACAGCATGAACATATGGTCCTTGATTTCCCAGAACCAGCGCCCTTCCTCGCTGCGGAAGAACTCCAACATAAGATATTCACTCACGGGAGGCAACACTAATACATAGTCAACCTGATCTCCCAAGACAGCCTTCATCGAGAGTAACTGTGTTAAACCATCGAGGGCCTGATCGAAGTGGGGACGAACTACCCCAACCACCTCATATGTGTGTTTCTCCGTTTCTCTTTTGATGTGGAAATCGGGACAAGTGAAGCCAATATACGAGGGAGTAAGGACTTCATAGCCAACATGTGTGGAAAATACCTTTATCCACTCGAGTATTTCATCGGTTGGGAAGTACCATTCTCGAAACTCCCCCTCTTTGATTCGGTCTGGCCTTGGCTCCTTTGTTCCATCTTCTTGCATGATCAATTCCCCAATGCTTTGGTTAGTTCATCTAGATTCTGTTGATATTGGCTTAACGAGGCATCGGGTAGAGAACAAGTTGCCTGCTCCGCATATACATTACCCAAAACCGCGGTTTCTATATTGCAGGCTGCTGCGGCTAGCCCTGCTGCAGCTACTGAGCTATACCCAATCAACACCAGAAGGTCGGGCTTCTCGGCCATTATCGGATCTCTCCACTCGGATGCTTTTGTAAAGTCAACAATTTCAGCCGCATATTTATGTGCTGCGGATTCAACTCCCTTTGCCTTAAGTCCTATAACAGTATTTCCTGTAGCAGCTACGGGCAACTTGGCCTTATTGGCAATATCAGCAGCATAGTCTGATAGTAACTTTCCGCCGAAATCAATCTTATCACATAGATCGCCAGCCATGAGCAAGACATTCTTCTTGCTCTTTATGAAGCTTGCCATCTCTGAGCCTTGTTTGGCACTCATTAACATACTCCCTTCAGCAGATTCACCCTACTCACTGAGCCTGACAAGGATGTATTATGACCTCCTTGTCATAAATCAGTTCGACATGCTTTACTACTTATCCTTCACGCCTACTTCGAAGGAGGTCTTGTAATTCCTGAGCTCTGGATCTTGGAATAGTCTGGGGAGCCTGGTTGGGAACATGTCTCCCTGAGAGGCATCATAGCAGTTAACATAAGTTTGCATGTCTACTAGTTGCCCGTTAGGAAGTCTTGCCTCCTTTAATAGTATTCGTTCGACCTTCCATCCATGCTTGTCCTGAAGCTCTCTGAGCAGTGCTGCCCTGCGTCGTACAGGTAGCTCCCAGCTTGATCTTACGGCAAGATGCCAATCATCCGGTCGCTCGCCGAAGGCGTTATCACATAGTTCAAGATAGTTCTCCAATTGTGCACCACGGGTATCTCTAACAGCAATAGGTTTGAATAGGAGATGCGACGCCATTATTACTGCTTCTTCTTTGGTCTCTACGGGGACAATCATGTGATTTGGTGCAGGCTCACCATAGCGCTTCTTTTGACTTGTGCTATCGTAGAAGTACCAGCGTTCCCAGTCCCACTTGTTCCCTACAAAAAAGCGATCCCATCCAAATCCGGACTGAGGACCAATGACTACAAAGGTACCTGCTCGGGCAAGTGCTGTTGCTACTGCATACATTCTATCGGAAGCTGTTCCCCATATGATTGCTGGGCAAGCTACCGTATTTAGATAACAATCTGCGGTGTCGCCGAACGATCCGTAGTGCGTAATGAATGCACCTGTACGTGCCCATTTCATGGCCTGATCTAGCATATGGACGATGGCAGTATCACTACCGAAGTTAATCAGGTTTCTACATAGATTCTCGGCACCGAATTCTTCGAACACATATTTGCCGGTCTTTTCGTTAAAGTACCGTCCGACCTCACCTGCGGCATCTCCTGCCACAAATGTAATAAAGTTGCGAGAGGTCATCTCGTAGGCCATCCAACCCAGATCATCTTGGTCGGCATCGCCACATCCAAGAAGCATGCAGTTTCCTGGTGAATTACCGAATATAGATGAGAATGCCCATGTGGATGTTTCCACCACGGCCATAGGACCTCTTCCTGCACGCATCCTTAGCTTGTCATCGGTGGCTTTTTGTCCTATCGCTGCCACCATTAGGTCAAGAACCCTTACCCCATCCGGGGAGACATCGTTATCGCTACTGCAGGGTGAGTAGGTCTTTATCACATTATCCAGAGACTTGAGACCATCTTTCTCTACATCCTTGATCGCCTTGGCTATATTGAGGCCATTGCTATATAGCTTGCTTAACCAAATCTCAGTGGCCTCGCCACACTTCTTGGCTTCTGCTTTGGCATCCTCTTCAGACATGAGGGATACGCCTTTTCGTTTCAGGGCTTCGACTGTTCTCAAGGCAACCGCAGCGGCCTTTTCAGGGTTCCTAATCCATGCTCCGGGTGCACCAGCAACGAGGTCTTTTACAATGTCCTCTATTAGGCTATCGGTGCGATCTGGCAGTCCAAGTGCTGTAACGGTGCTGGTCCAAATCACACGTGTATCGGCGCATTTGGCATCTTCTACTAAGGCCCTATCTACGGTATCTAGGGATGAAGTGTTTGCCACAATGACGTCGGATATACCATACCTGACGATACTCCTTGCTTTGGCGATTGGAGCTAATACACGACATCTATCGTAAAACCGAACTATATCGTGTCCGGCTGCTCCTATACCACAGACCTCCACCTTCTCGGTGAGCTCTTTCTCTTCTAATTGCTTGATAGCAAGCCATGCTGGAATGGGATTGTCTCCTAGGAAGGTAAGTACAGGTTTACCTGATTCCACATTTCCCAGCCCCCCCTGCACATTCACTGGTGGCCAGTCTATCATTTCACCGATATCATGGTCGGAGCCGTTGCAGAAACCAAGACAGTTGATCTTGATCAAGTCAGCAACGGTTAAGAATATCATTAGCATGGAGCCAATATGAAGGCTCATCTTTTCCATCTCTGCCGCATCCTGTGACAGAGAGCTTGCTAGCATGATTTTATTTAATTGGTTCTCAGCATAGGTTTGCGCGATATCTAGCTCTCCTAGGTTGCGTCCTCCCATAGGCAAACATACAAAGAATCTCCTTGCAGTCCTCGTGACACAAGTAAGCGACGATCGGCGCGACCAACTCCGGATCCATCTTGAACTGGTTAGCCATAGGCCCC
>JAXHVC010000117.1:0-34707 GCA_034189315.1 Chloroflexota bacterium
TTTTTGTTCGTGCAAATACTTTAATAAATGGTTTAGCGTTCTTCCTTCATCTACAATGTCCTCAACCACCAACACATGTCGCCCTTCAATTACACTCTCTAGTCCATGAATTACCTTCACATCTCCAGAGCTCTCTGTGCGCCCATATCCATAACTTGATAAGCGCACAAACTCTACCTCAAGTGGTATATTCAATGCACGAACCAAGTCGGCCATGAACACAAAAACCCCTTTTAATACGCCAATTAGTAATGGGTTCTTATTCTGATAGTCTAGCCTAATCTCACCCGCAACTCTTTCAATCGCACTCTTGATACACTGCTCAGAATATATTACTTGCAACTCAGACACAGCCCCCCCTTTCACACAGAGCACGTTAGACGTCCATCTACAACGCAAGAGACCTATCCTTCTCGCCATAACATCACATATCTACATCTAACTACCGTATTATCTCATCAGCTGAGACCTGTCATATTGTATACCATACCGATAAGCTCTGACATTGTTATCGTAACATCTCAACATAATTCTCCCAGAATCACCACAATATCCTCCAAAAATGATCTTTTTTTAAGATCTTGTGATATAATAGTAATCAACTGTTACTGAGTACTTTTTCTCATTCTATTACAATCGTCAATCGGCCATTTTCATCATTGTAGCCATTTCCTTTGTTGTTTTGGCCTTCCATGAGTGCTCATCGGTTTTTGCAAACGTCGGTAACAGAAAACGTCCGACCAAGAAATTGATCCAATCAGGAGACTCCAGCTATCTAATAAAGCAAGATATTCAGTGCATTACCTGAGGAGTTTTCAGAGTTGGGGGTAGCATGATGGACGAACCAAGTTTGGAAGACTTAACAAAATTGGCGAAACGCACTGTCGAGAGGTTAGAGAGGAACTGGAGAAAACAGATTGAGGCAAGGCCCTTATTAACGGATACCTCACTCTATAGCGCTCTGTGCAAATGTCCCTCGCCATGGCTCAACGGAGTATCTGCATGTCTAGGAATACCAAAGGTACACGGTCGTAAGGAAAAGGCTCAGATGATTGCATCCTGGCTACAGGACGGCAGTTGTCTCGAGGAGACTGTAAATTCCTTACCAAAGGTATCGCGTCGAGCCCTCATCTTCATTCTTCGTACTGGGGGATGGATGAAATACACTCCGCTTTGTCGTCGCTTTGGTGGAGAAACCGGTGATGGATGGTGGTGGGATGAAAGATTGCCGCACTCTCCACTCGGACAACTAAGAGTTCGAGGATTGCTCTTTGTAGGAAAAGCCCCACTAGGCCCACGGTACTACAAAGTCGCAGTGGTACCGGCAGAACTACGGCAAGCTTTATATGAGCTACTATTACCCCAGGATGGGGGGCCGGTATTAACAGAAACGCTGGATCCCGAGCTATCTCTGACAACCACACTGTCCGAGCTAGAAACGTTCTATGAGTACAACGGCCACTTAGAACAGTTACTTCCCAAGAAGCAAGTTGAGGAGTTTCTCACCCACCTTGCTTCCGATAAAGGGTCTATCGCAACACACCAGGAGGCATGGGAATGCCTCAAACTATTCAATCGATTCCTCACTGAATATGTCCATGAGGTCCAATCTCTAAATGATATCAGAAGCTATCATTTGAGTGAGTGGGTGAATTCCTCCATAGAACGTCACTCCCCACGCCAACCAACACTTCAAGAAAAACGTCGAATGCTCCGGGTTATACGAAGCCTTTTTGTCTATCTCGAAGCATATGGTGGTGTTGGAGCTCACACCTGCCAAGTCGTCCGCGACACTACAACAAAACTGAACAGACCCAGTAAAAAGATGGGCATAATTCATCGTCCTCCACCATTAGGAGGAGAGGTCCTTGGCACAACAATCCGTGGCAGTCGGATACAACTCAAGGTTACTGTCAATCATTATTGGTTATGGCTTGTATGCCAGACAGATTTTAACGGGGATTGGGATGCGCTCTCTCATGCAGCGGCAGTAGTTCCTGATGGCAAGACAAAGTCCCATCTAGCTCGCGAAATTGCCGCCAATAAAGTAAATAAGTTATGTCTGCCTCCGCCAGGCGTGCAAAGAGAGCTGAGAGAAGACGTTCAAGAAGCTAGGCAGTGGTTCTATACAGACATCGTTCTTACCCTAAGCACATGGTAACGCTTCTATACCCCAATTATCCGAATTGTTAGTAAGAGGGCTTTAGAAGAACTCATTGACTCCCTAAAGATATCTGCAGCTACCAAGAAGGAACGCAGGACTATAACCAGCGGTGATCCTTAGCGGTTTATCTTATGCTGAGATCGGAGACACCTGGTACAGATATTGATCCTCTTCTCTTCCCCCTCAATAACCAGCTTGGTTCGATGGATATTAGGCATCCACATCCGCTTGGTGTGTCTCTTCGAGTGGCTAACATTGTGTCCAAACGAAGGAATCTTTCCACATAGTTCACACTTTCCAGACATCGACCCAGCACCTTTCGCAAGAATATGATTAACTTCTTAATGTTTTTATAATATAACATAGCGGGACCAAGCAAACAACGAGACTATGAGCAAATCATCATGCAATCATACAAAGAGTGCTATGTGGGGCAGAGACCATAAACTTCCAACCCCACCTATTGGAGATGTTCTAGTATCATAATAAATATCACTACCACGTCATGGCACGATCATATACCTCCCTTTGATATAATGCCAATCTGTCATGATGTAGTGTCTGACTATATGTGCTTTTCAACTTGTCGTCAAGACTTGAAGGAGTAGAACATGCGAGACAAGGTCCTATTCACAGGAACACAACTCAGAGATATGTTCGAGACTGCTCTGCTTTGGTTGGAAAAGAGCGCATCAGATATCGACAATTTGAATGTCTTTCCGGTGCCAGATGGTGATTGTGGTACAAATATGACACTGACCATGAAATCGGCTTTGATCGAAGCCCAACGCGCAACCAATACAAGTGCTGGGGCTATTTCGCAAGCTATGGCCAGGGGTTCATTACTGGGTGCACGTGGGAATAGTGGAGTGATTCTCTGCCAGTTATTTGGAGGAATAGCCAAGGGTCTCCATAATAAAGATTCCTTCGATGGCCAAGATTTCGCTGCTGCATTATCAGAAGGCACAAACCTTGCCTACAAGGCTCTGATCGATCCTGTCGAAGGGACAATACTCACTGTGGCCAGGAATGCTACAGAAGCCGCCCAACAAATAGCAACTCAGAGCAGTGACTTGGTTCCTATCCTGGAGGCTGCAGTAGATGCAGCAAGGACTTCAGTTGCTAACACGCCTATGTTGCTTCCGGTACTGAGGGATGCAGGAGTGGTGGATGCTGGAGGACAGGGTTTATACATTATTCTTGATGGTATCCTACGTCATCTAAAGGGAGAGAAGATACTGGATGATTACCCTCAAGTAATAACCAGCAGTATGTCTCAGATAGATAGAATGCCGCCGTCATTCAGCGATCAGAAAGAATCATTTGGATACTGTACAGAGTTCGTTGTGCGGGGTGCTAATCTAGACCTTGAAACAATCAGAAAGGAACTGGGAGGAACGGGAGATTGTTTGCTTGTAGTGGGCGATGAGGAGATAGTCCACATTCATGTCCACACCCTTGATCCTGGTAGTGTACTCAGATATGCAACATCACAAGGCACCTTGCATGAGATTAAGATTCAGAATATGGATGACCAATACAGGCAATTCTCTCAGAAGACCAGTGATTCAGTTTCCCCCGATGATATTGCGACTGTAGCGGTAGTATCAGGGAAAGGCCTCACAGAAGTATTCTATGAAATTGGAGCCACAGCTGTAGTATATGGAGGTCCTACAATGAATCCCAGTACTCAGGAGCTTCTACGAGTGGTGGAATCACTCGCACACTATAAGGTCATCATCCTACCAAATGACAAGAATATTATACCCGCAGCTACACAAGTATCTACACTTGTCAACAAAGAAATCGAAGTCGTATCAACAGAGACTATTCCGCAAGGGATTGCAGCCCTCCTTGCGATTAATCATGAAGCAAATCTCAAAGCCAATGTGGCATCCATGGCAGAAGCAGCTTCACAAGTTATTACCATAGCTATAACCCAAGCTATAAAATCTACCAAGATTGGAGAATTTGATATTGGTGTTGGCCAATTCATGGCATTGTCCGATAGCGATCTTACCGCGGTTGGAGATATTGCCTCGCAGGTTATCCTCAAGGCACTAGCTATTCAGGATACACAGGCAAACGAAGTACTATCTATTTACTATGGCAACGGTACAGGATCTAACGACGCCGAAGAGATGGCTAGAATTGTCAAAGAACAATATCCACATCTACAGATAGATGTAATATATGGAGGTCAGCCACATTACGACTACATTGTTTCACTTGAATAGGTATCACTCATGAGCACATTATTCTCTGCGTGGCTAAAACATCAAAACGATTAGGCCCTTAGCTCTGAGACATATAACGTAGTGGTAACCGTTCACTCGCTTTTTGTCATTGCGAGCACGGGCCCCGTGAAGAACACGGGTTATTAGTCAAAGAAACCTCCAGTTTCTTAGGAGCGAAGCGCGACAATCCGGGAGGTAAGGGGAACAATCTGTACCTATTACTGGTCCTATCTGCAACGAATCAACCTTCCCTCCACACCACACCCCAGATTGCCACGTCGCTACCGCTTCTCACAATGACACGCTTGGTGAACAGTTTTACGTTGGGAATGTATTACAATTGAGTGAAGGAGATGAAGCAAGAGTCGACAAACGTCATCAGGTTCCAGTATAAGTTTGCTACAGAAGAGACTCTTTCGGAGCTAAAGGACTACTTGTTAACATCAATAATAATCCTCTTAAGTAGTGTCTCCAAGGATTCTGCGATTACACATCTCTGCTAAGGAAGGGGAATTCGAAATAACCGTAGATTGCTCTTACCTCGTTAGAAAACAAGTTAGGGAAACGCACTACAGAGTTAATATAGAGATAGCACGCTAGCAGCGGAATGGGAGAAAGAGCCCTTGAATCAAAGCATTGAGTCCCTGCATAAGATCCTTCAATTGGAAAAGGCTAAGGGATACAATAATACAGCTGTAATAGGTGGACTGGATAGGTATTTGCAGGGCTGGAGGAGTTCCGTAGGGGATGCAACCACATCACCTTTCTCGATTCAGTCAGATTTTTCCTATGCGGCACTAACTCAACAACAACGAGAAACATGGGTAACTACGACACTTCTGAAACTGACAGGTAAAACATCGACTTCTTCAATACAGATAAACACCCAGGCCATTACACAGGTAATCCCACCAGTTGAACACACGCTAGATTCCCCGATTACTATTATCAAGGGTGTAAACCAAACTGTTGCCAAAGGTTTTTCAAGGATGGGATTGATCACTATTCGGGATATGCTCTATTTCTTTCCCCGTCGACATCTGGATTACAGCCAGAGGAGGACTGTCTCCGAACTTGAGGCAGGCACCGAGCAAACGCTAGTGGCAACAGTATTCGAGGCACAACAAGTTAATCTGGGTACAAGACGAAGTACTGAGGCATACATTGGGGATAATACGGGAACAATACGAGCCGTATGGTTCAACCAGCCCTATCTAGCCAGAACCTTGCGTCCACATAGCAAGATAGTAGTATCTGGCAAGGTGGGTGTTTTCAAGGGAAAGAATGTTTTTGAGTCCCCAGAATGGGAGTTAATGGAATTTGACGACCTCGTACATACTGGGAGATTAGTACCAGTATATCCACTCACTCAAGGTCTAACATCCCGAGTGGTACGACGAATACTCAAACAGGTAATAGATGGTTGGGCGCACCAGATGTCCGACTACCTCCCAAACGAGATCCAAACTCGTTGTGGGCTCATCCCACTCGCCTCAGCACTGGAACAGGCACACTTCCCCAAAACCTTGTACGCAAAGGACCAGGCAAGAAGACGACTCGCTTTTGATGAGTTCTTCATCCTACAGCTAGGGGTGATTTCCAAGAAACACAACTGGCAGGAGCTGCAACAAGGTAATGCCCTAGATGCTGTAGATGAGACTATACAGCGCTTCGTCTCCTCCCTCCCCTTCTCGCTCACTAAGGCGCAGGAAAGAGTACTAAAAGAAATCGGAACGGATTTAAAACAACCAAAACCCATGAGCAGGTTACTTCAGGGTGATGTGGGCAGTGGAAAGACCGTCATTGCAATTGCATCCCTACTCACCGCAGTGGCAAATGGTCTCCAAGGAGCACTCATGGCACCTACTGAGATACTGGCGGAACAGCACTTCAATAGCATCTTGACCCTCTTTGAAAGGATTGGACACCTTGAACAAAGACAGTCCAACCTGTGCACATACAGTTATCTCCTGCCATCGAAGAGATCATTGACCGTCGCCTTGCTAACAGGGAGCGTCTCACCAAAGGAGAAGCAAGCTACACATCAATCCATTCGAGAAGGAAGTATCGATCTAGTAATAGGTACCCAGGCTTTAATACAAAAGGGGGTGCATTTTGCCAATCTTGGGGTGGCAGTAGTAGACGAACAACATCGTTTTGGCGTAATGCAAAGATCCGCTTTGAGCCAGAAAGGAACGCAGCCCCATATCTTGGTAATGAGTGCCACACCAATCCCTCGCACCCTAGCGCTTACGTTATACGGAGATCTCAATCTATCCATCATCGACCAGCTTCCTCCTGGTAGAAAGGCCATAAGAACAAGATGCGTGTCCCCAGAACAGAGAGAAAAAGCCTATAGCTTCCTGCGAAGCAAGATAGAAGAAGAGAGGCAAGCCTTTATTATCTGCCCACTGGTCGAAGAATCGGACAAAATCGAAGCAAAGGCTGCAATCCAAGAGTACCAACGTTTATCTGAGATGGCCTTTCCCGACCTTAGACTAGGACTACTCCACGGCCGGATGACCAATTCAGAGAAAGAGAAAATCATGAGGTCTTTTAGGGCACGTGAGCTTGATATTCTCGTTACCACTTCGGTAGTAGAGGTAGGTATCGACGTTCCTAATGCTACTATAATGATGGTCGAGGGAGCCGATCGGTTTGGATTATCCCAGCTACACCAATTCCGCGGCCGAGTAGGCAGAGGGGAACATCAGAGCTTTTGTCTATTGCTATCCGAGTCGACTTCAACTGAGGCACAAGAACGCCTCGGCGTACTTGAGAGAACCCAAGATGGATTTTTGCTAGCAGAAGAAGACCTGCGGTTAAGAGGACCAGGAGACTTCTTTGGAACTAGACAAAGTGGACTTTCTAACCTGCGCATGGCTAAGCTGTCAGATGTGAGTATATTAGAGCTGGCTAGGGAAGAGGCCATCAGAATGTTTGGACAGGATCCAGAATTGAAAAAACCAGAACATGTATTACTAGCCAAGGAGAGAAACCATATATGGGAACAGCGTATAGCATCCGCCGAAGGGAAGTCAAAAAGAACACACGCTGCTTCGCAAGCAGATAGCTCCTGAAATCCCAAGAAGATTTCTGTATGTTTTGTTGGTAAAATGGATTAATCTCATATACACGCCTCTCAACCCATTGGCCAATATTAGCCCCTGCACTGAGATTCAGCCGTAGGACAAGCTAGAATAATTGGTATTATAGTGGGGATTCTAATCGGATGAGAGATAAGTAAGCTAGGAGAGGTATATGCTCAAGGACAGAATAGCCAGCGTACTAAAGCAAGCAGCTGTAGATGCTCAACAACAAGGACTAATACCCCCTGTCACATTGCCAGAGGTAACGGTAGAGCACCCGCAAAATCCAGCGCATGGAGACTACGCATGTAGTCTGCCACTCAAGATAGCTCGTGCCGCTAGGATGAGCCCCATGGATATTGCAAAAGCCATGGCCAACCTAATGGCCCCAATTCCAGAAATCGGTACAATCGATGTAGCAGCACCAGGATTCATCAACCTTACCCTAAAGAATAGCTGGATCAAGCAACAGGTCGAGCTAATGATTGAGATGGGAGATGATTACGGTAGCATCTCTCTAGGTCAAGGTTCACGTGTACAGGTCGAATTCGTGAGCGTGAATCCCACTGGACCTCTGCATATGGGACATGGGCGTGGGGCTGTGCTAGGCAGTACGATGGCTAGCATTCTATCAGCCGCAGGCTATCAGGTTGAAAGGGAGTACTACCTAAATGATGCTGGTGTGCAAATCGATGTATTTCGCCATTCCCTTGTAGCCTACTATCGGCAAGCCCTAGGTTTACCCGGAGAAGTACCCCCAGATGGTTACTTGGGAGACTATATGATAGACCTAGCCAGGGAAATTGTCGCCGAGTATAGCGATCGTTTTGCCGACCTATCACATGAAGAAGCGGCTATTCAGCTCGGACAAATCGGATTCGATAAAATGGTCGAAGCTATCAAGCAAGACCTCGCACTACTCGGAGTTGAGTTTGACACGTGGTTCAGTGAAAAAAGCCTCTACCAAGGCTCACAGTATGAAGACACCATGTCACTCCTAAACCAGAATGGTTATATCGCAGAAAGGGAAGGAGCCACATGGTTCGCCTCATCCGCTCTTGGAGAGGATAAGGACAACGTGTTAATACGTAGTAACGGAACTCCAACCTACTTTGCATCCGATATAGCCTATCACCGAAACAAGTTCTGTGAACGCAGATTTGATAGAGTGATTGACATATGGGGCGCAGACCATCAGGGACATGTACCTCGTATGAAGGCAGCTATGAGCGCATTAGGAATCGATCCCGACAGGCTTGAGATCATCATAACCCAAATGGTCACCTTAAAGAGAGGTGGTGAGGAAGTCAGGATCTCCAAGCGGAGCGGAGATATTGTGACCCTCAACGAGGTGATCGCCGAAGTCGGTAGAGATGCCTGCCGCTATTTCTTTCTGGCACGTTCCGCCGATAGTCAAATGGAATTCGATCTCGAATTGGCCAAAAAGCAGTCCACAGAGAATCCTGTATACTACATCCAATACGCCCACGCCCGAGCTGCCAGCATATTCCGACTAGCTGAAGAGAAATGCATCGACTACTCATCCGGCGATATCACCTTACTGACTGCTGAACAAGAGCTGGTTCTCATTCGCAAGATGCTGGAGTTCCCTGAAATAATCGAAGTGGCAGCAAATAGCCTCGAGCCCAATTTCTTGCCCTACTATGCACAAGACCTGGCTACAGCATTTCATAACTTCTATGAAAAGTGTCGCGTCGTATCTGGGGACGAGGGATTAACTATGGCTAGGTTGAAACTGGTGAGGGCTACTAAAACACTCCTGGCAAGGACACTCCGTTTGATGGGTATGGCTGCACCAGAGAAGATGTGATTATCAATCGTTATTCTCAAACAGTCTTGTAGGCCAGCTTCTAATCGCCCGATACCTACCATATATAACATCAATAGTGGCAAGTGACTACCCTCCCTGGTAAGGATAAGGCTCACTCTGTCAGTTAAAATCGCATATCTTCTCCATGACACCTTTACAGGTAGGATCCCACTTCACCACAGCAGTTCATCTTCGATCAGCTACACCCAACACTATTATTCATAGTACTGATTTGTAGATAGACCTCACATCATCATGAATATCACGACCCTCAGAACTGTGGTAAAGAGCAGGCAACATTGATCCTCCTAACTCAATTAAACACTATCTCCTCATTAATACACAGATATGCATCTTCCACATATATGCTAACCGGATTGCAGACATCCACTATCTCGTGGTGTACAATCTAATCATCGCTAACCACAAACCACAGGAGGATCAAATGAAACTGGCAGTTGCAGGAAAGGGAGGAGTGGGAAAAACAACGATATCGAGTCTTTTGGCTGGAGCCTACTCTGCTGCTGGCAGAAGAGTGATTGCCATCGATGCTAATCCAGACACAAACTTTGCCACCGCATTAGGCTTCTCTGCTGAAGAAGCAAGTCAAATAACACCCATATCCAAAATGGATGCGCTGATAGAAGAAAGGACAGGATCAAAACCTGGCAGCTCCGCACCCATTTTTAGGCTTAATCCGAAGGTAGATGATATCCCTGACCAGTTCTCTGTCAAAAAGGGCAATATCAGCCTACTCATTATGGGTGACGTGAAGTTTGGTGGTGGAGGATGTGTATGCCCTGAGAGCACTCTGCTCAAGGCACTCCTTTCTCACCTATTACTGGCAAGAGATGATGTTGTGATAATGGATATGGATGCAGGCCTGGAACACTTGGCAAGAGGAACAGCCAAGGCTGTGGATGCGTTTATAATCGTAGTCGAACCTGGTCAAAGGAGTATACAAACGGCTAGAGCAGTTCAGAAGTTGGCAGGTGACCTCGGAGTGCAGACCTGCTATGTTGTAGGATCTAAGGTCCGCAGCGATGATGATCGCAAGTACATAAAGGACGCTCTCCCCGATTTTGAAATACTTGGATTTATAGACTACGATCCGCTAATCGCAGATGCCGATCGACAAGGCATTGGTGTATTTGAACATGTTCCAGAAACAGTTCGCCAAGTAGAAAAGATTATTGCGCAGCTGGATGCAATCCACGCAACACGCAAAGCATAAATACAATCCAGTAAAAGCTCATTCACTTACTAACCAATGTCGACTAGACACATTCACTCTATAATAAATAGAGCAAGGAGTATCAAACTCATCTGATACAACTATACACAGGTTAAATCCTCAAGTTGTGTCTCAGAGAGGGTTATACATTCACGATCCTGAGTTAGTTATGAGAAATCCACCTCATCCTTAAAGTAAGAAGGACTTGATAACACTCCTTGTTGAAAAATACCATTCTACAATATCAATAACAACATACTAGACATCTCCTATCAATCTGGCCATAGAAAGCCTTACATTCAATAACAAATACTTAGGTAATCGAGAATAGCGTGTTACACCATATCAGGAGGTCATGACTATATGGACAAGAAGACCATTCGTGATATCGAAGTCGGTGGCAAACGAGTTCTAGTCCGAGTGGATTTTAACGTTCCACTGGACAAGCATACTGGTCAGATCACAGATGATAGACGTATCCAAGCTGCACTTCCTACCATCAAACACCTAATAGAGAACAAGGCTAAGACTATACTATGTTCTCATCTGGGCCGCCCCAAAGGTGTGACACCAGAGTTAAGATTAGAACCAATAGGCAAGCGGCTATCTGAGCACCTGGGGATATCTGTTCAAACAGTCCCCGAGTGTATTGGAAGTCAAGTCGAGACCGTCGTCGCGGGTATGAAAGAAGGAGAAGTGCTTCTTCTTGAAAACCTGCGTTTTCATCCAGAGGAAGAGAAGAACGATGCTGAGTTTTCCAAGGCTCTTGCCAGCTTGGCAGATGTATATGTTAACGATGCCTTTGGAACAGCTCACCGCGCACATGCATCCACAGAGGGAGTGGCACACCACCTACCTGCTGTAGCAGGCTTCTTGCTAGAGAAGGAACTAGAGTTCTTGGGCAAATCTCTTGCCAATCCATCTCGCCCCTTCGCAATGATCGTTGGTGGAGCCAAGGTGAGCGATAAAATCACAATGTTGGATAACATCCTCCCCAAGATTGATATCCTGATCATCGGTGGAGGAATGGCCAATACATTCCTTAAGGCACAAGGATATGACATTGGGAAATCCAAAGTAGAGGATGACCAACTGGATTTCGCCAGGCGGCTAATATCAGAGGCAAGGGATAAAGGAGTCTGCCTACTTCTCCCCCTAGATACAATTGCAGCAGAGCGATTCGAGGCTGAATCACCATACCAGGTCACTACTATAGAAAAAATCCCCTCAGATTCACTGGTCTTGGATATCGGTCCCAATACCATAGACCATTTTAAGCGTAAGCTGTCACGTTGTCACACTGTGGTATGGAACGGTCCAATGGGAGTATTCGAGTTTAACTCTTTCGCCAAAGGTACCAAGGAAATCGCTTCACTACTTGCAGAATTGGATGCCACTACCATTATAGGTGGAGGGGATAGCGCAGCAGCAGTTGAACAGATGGGCTTGGCAGATAGAATGACCCATGTCTCTACCGGAGGAGGAGCCTCCTTGGAATTCCTTGAGGGAAAGCCTCTACCAGGTGTATCAGTTCTCTTAGACAGATAACATATGCCATTCCCAAATAGCAATAGTATACGATACCTAATCTAATCTAGTACCGCATAGGGCCATCCTAACGCACCACAGAATGAGCAATAAGGAGATAGAACAGATTCACTCACGACCTACCTGAACCATATAGAAATGCTATACTGTGAATGAATTCTATATCAGACGTGGGATCACAAGATAGAAAGGAAGGAGAGCATGAGCATCGAGGGTGCAATTGCAGTCATGGCAGGCATATCTATGGGACTCATCTTTGCATTCTTTCTATTAAAACTACAGTCCGACAAGTCCACTAAGACAGACAGTATCTTTATCCAACAGCAGATCGAAGCAATAGGACAACAGTTGTATTCAAGTCTTAACGAAACACAGAGGACTGTCCGGGAAGAGCTCCATCTAGTACGAAGCCAGATGGATAACAACCTAACCGATACTCACCATATTGTCGGACAAAGGCTTGATAACAATAACCGCGTAATGGGTGAGCTACAACAGAGTCTGGGAAAACTCTCTGGGGCCACAGAGTACGTTATCGAGATCGGAAAAGACATCTCCAGCCTTCAGGATCTACTGCGTCCACCCAAACTGAGAGGTTCTTTGGGAGAATTACTGCTTGCAGAGCTACTTGGACAAGTCCTCACTTATGGGCAATATAGCCTACAACACTCCTTTAAGAATGGAGAAATGGTCGATGCAGTCATTCACCTAAACGCAGGATTGGTGCCAGTAGACTCAAAGTTTCCACTGGACAACTTCGAGCGTTTGGTGGCTAGTAGTTCAGAAGACGAACGAAAGATAAACCGGCGCAGATTCTCATCTGACGTAAGAAAGCATATAGATGCCATTAGCCACAAGTACATTCGACCAGATGAGGGAACCTTCGACTTCGCATTGATGTATGTACCCGCAGAAAACGTATACTACGAGACCATTATAAAAGAGGACAACCTAGGGAATGATAGCGCCATTCACAGCTATGCCTTGACCAAACGAGTCATCCCTGTATCCCCGAACAGCTTCTACGCCTACCTACAGGCAATCGCTCTGGGTTTAAAGGGTATGCGAATTGAAAGAACCGCCCACGAGATCCTTGGACAACTGAGCAGTCTAAACTCCGAATTGGAACAGATCGAAAGCGATTACGATACGTTGGGACTTCATCTGGGTAATGCTACAAAAAAGTATGCAGAGATCGAGAAACGTCTCTCCCGATTCGAAGACAAGCTAAAAGCGCTTGGAGCGGAACCAGTTTCTCACGTGGTACAAAAAGAGTCATCCCTTGCGAGCTTAGCAACACGACCAACGATCGATGGAGACAATTAATCCAGGCAATTATATGCGCAGATAGTGATCTAGAGGTAAACAGAGCCATCCTTACGAGTTACACACCAAAGCACCCCAATATTAGTTATGTCTCATGATCGACAGAGCGAATCGCCAGGTGTATAACCAAGACCATATATCATGTCACTACATTGCCTCAATATCCCTAAATAAGACTAAATTGGCTATTAGTTTGACTTTTATTCAATCTAGTAGTATGAATTAGGTTTGAAGCTGAACAATATTATCATATATGATACAAGTCCAGTCTCGGAGCACATCCTTTCAGACACATTACCACTGTCGTATGGATTGTTCCCCACCCGATCAGTTCAACAACTATCATTCCTATAATTAAGAAGACAGGAGGCATTGAGAAATGGATAGACCATTGGAAGGTATACGAGTCCTCGATTGGACTGTGTTCCAACAAGGGCCAACCGCTACAGCCTTGCTGGCAGACATGGGGGCAGATGTGATCAAGATCGAAGAACCTCGTGGTGAGCCAGCTCGTGGTATAACCAAGATGTACGGTATCGAGGTCCCACTCAACTTCTACTATCAAAACCAGAACAGGGGCAAGAGGGGCATCGTTCTCGACCTCACCAAAGAGAAAGCCCGAGAGGTCCTCTGTGAGCTAGTAAAGAACTCCGACGTCTTTGTCACCAACCTAAGATATCGTTTTGCCAAGAAACTTGGTCTGGATTATGAGGCACTGAGCAAGCATAATCCCAAACTCATCTATGCACTCAGCTCTGGGTATGGATCCGAAGGTCCAGATGCAGACCTACCATCGGCCGACTTCGCAGGACAAGCCAGGGGAGGTATTTGGAGTGTATCCATGTCTGAGGAACTCACCCCAGTCCCACTAGGAGCCGGTTTTGCCGATGAGATAGGTGGAGTGATGACCGCCTATGGCATCATGATGGCACTATTCGCACGAGAGCGTACAGGGGAAGGACAAATGGTCGAAGCTTCCCTGTTAGGTGGACAGATCGAAGTTGGACGGCTTTCCCTACAGCAATACCTGCTCATGGGCTTTCTCCCAGCTCCGTCAACCATTAAGATGCTCAATAGCCCCATGTGGAATATCTATCGCTGTAAGGACAGCAAGTGGGTTTGTCTCTCAGTACTACAAGCAGATAGATTTTGGCCACAATTCTGCAAAGTGATGGGTAAAGAAGAGTGGGCAACCGATCCTAAGTTCGAAAACGCGCTTGTCAGAGGGCAGAACATCGCAGAACTCTTGCCCCAAGTCAAGGAAATCTTCATTACCAAAACCAGGGAGGAATGGGTCAAGGTATTCAGCGAGGTAGATATCGCTGCTGCTCCTGTTAATGATTATGCCGATATCGCAAACGATCCGCAGGTGCAAGCAAACGGATATATCATGGAGATCGACGACCCCATACATGGTAAGGTTAGAGTACCAGGTATCCCGGTGAAACTAAGCAAGACACCTGGTAAAGTAACCAAGCTCGCACCAGAGTTGGGACAGCATACTGAGGAAGTTCTACAAGAGGTCTTGGGATATAGCTGGGAACAGCTATCCGAGCTACGAGATGCAGAGGTCTATTAGCCAACAATGACCACAAAACTTCGATATCGATCATATTTCTCATCATCGATCGAGAATGAAAGACAGGGGATGTTTCTATTGGACTCATTCCCTGTCTCCTTGTTTCCTAGTTCTTCCGCGAGAAAGGAGAGCCATGGCTGAAGAAGCGCTGGCAAAGGTAGATAAAATCTGTCAAGAACGCGATAGCAGAGCCAAAGAACTCAAAGGCGAGGGGAAGAAGGTGGTCGGATATTTCTGTGCCTATGTCCCTGCCGAGATATTAACTGCTGCTGGTCTCGTCCCATATAGAATCACCGGAAATATAAATGAACCAATCAGCAAGGCCGATGCCTATGTTGAGACCATTATGTGCCCCTTCGTGCGCAACTGTTTTGATAAGGCCATAAGAGGTGAATACTCTTTCCTAAATGGATTCATCGTGCCACATAGTTGTGACAACGTGGTTAAGATATATGACATCTGGAAATACAACTTGAAGCCAGAATACTCACACTTTCTAAATGTCCCTCATACCACAACCAAGGCTTCCATGGAGTTCTTCAAAGCGGAGCTGGGAACTTTCAAGAAAAGCATTGAGGACTTAGTTGGCCGTGAGATCTCCTCCGGCGAACTCAATGATGCTATCAAGCTTCATAACGAACAAAGAGCTCTCATCAAGGAATTATATGAATTCAGAAAGCAGGATCCACCTCTCATCAGCGGCTCAGAGGTCATGAAGACCATGGTCGCGATTAGCAAGATCCCAGTCCAGGATAGTAATGACCTGCTCAAGGGTGTGATCAGTGATATAAAAGGCCGCAGCTCCAGTCCTTTCGCCAAGCTCCCTAGGCTGATGATTTATGGACCAGAGATCGATGACGTTCCATTCATCGAAATGGTCGAGGAAACAGGGGCTAATGTAGTCATTGATGATATCTGCTTAGGCACAAAGAGCCATTGGTGGGATGTAGAAATCACACCAGACCCACTTGATGGCATTGCCGAGGCCTATCTAGACAAGATCAACTGTTCACGAACCTACAGGCAAAGGTGGGGAACCCGTGATGAAGATCTCGACAGCAGATTCGGATACCTACGCAGATTTGCACAGGATTACAATGTCAACGGCGTTTTCCTATATATCATCAAATATTGTGATAATTACGAATTTGATGCAATCGATATCAAGGACTACCTGGAGAAGGCAGGTTTTCCTGGGCTTGTAGTCGAAGGAGACTACACTGCAATGAGCATCGAGTGGCTAAAGACCAGAGTGCAGGCGTTCCTCGAAATGGTCAGCTAGATAATGATTCAACCACTTTTAAGTCTGTCGAGAAAGAGAGGTGGACAATGGACTCACAGCAGAAGAGCATCCTGGGCGATGTCTCCGCCAGGACGATAAAGACTACCGAGGCAGCGAGGAAGGTCCGCGCCTTCACCAAAGGAATAAGCCAAAAGGCACACGAAGCAGCCGCAGCTGGAGAACCAATAGCCTACTGCTTCATAATGAGCCTACATGATGAAATCCTTAGGTCCATGGATATAACCCCCATCTGGACCGAGAACTACGCCGCAATCAGCTCTGTCAAACGACAGGCAGAGAGATTCATTTCCAAGGCAGAGGCCGATGGCTATGCCCGAGACCTGTGTACTTATTGCACTATCAATATCGGATTTGATGCATTGCGTCAAGAGTGCGGCGGTATTCCTCCAGAGTCCCCCGATGGAGGCATGGAAAAACCCACTGTCATGCTTGGCACTGGTATGATGATCTGCGATCCACGATACAAATCCTATCAAATAGCGCAACGTTATAGCGATGTACCAATGTACGTCCATGGTCTACTTTGGCCACCTGCCGATGCAAAGGTTGCAGAAGTCCAGGATTATTATGTCAAATATCTGACTGAGGAGCTCAGAGGTCTGGTCGATTTCTTAGAGAAGCACACTAACAAGAAAATGGATTGGGATCGGCTCAACGATACCATCGATCTCTCCAATAGGACCATCCAGGTATGGCACGATGCCTACGAATTGCGTAAGGCAGTCCCAGCTCCAATGCCCACTGAAGATGCCATGAATACTATGGTACCAGGGCACTTCTGGATGGGCACTCAACAGGCTTTCGATTTCTACCAGGACCTGTACAACGAGCTGAAACAAAGGGTGGCAGACAAGGTAGGGGTGATTCCCGAAGAGAAATATCGCATACTCTGGGCAGCCGGGCTTCCCCCATGGTTCGCACTGGCCATATTCAACTACTTTGAAAGCCTCGGCGCCGTTTTCCCAATGGAAACAACCTATCACCCTCCGGTACCAGTGGAAATACCATCCAGTGCCAAGCATCCGTTGGAGAGGTTGGCATGGAGATTCTTCAGGCAGTGGACCTATAGACACGAAGCAGCACAGCGCCGCAGTGGGGATCCTGCAGTAGAACAGGTCCTCGATATGATTGAAGACTACAAGATAGATGGCATACTGGCTCATCGTGCCGCAACTTGCAGGACAGTTCATGTGGGCCAGATCCATTTAATGAATGTACTCAAAGACTACTGCAACCTGCCCACTTTGATCCTAGAAAGCGATATCTGTGATGTACAAGCCTTCGATGACGCCGGAACCATGGCCAAAATAGACTCATTCGTCGATCTACTGGAGGCAAACAAACAAACCAAACGAAATGCATAGAGAACAGGTTCTTCCTATGGCCTTCAATGGAAAAAACTGGCCTTAGTTGCACAGGAGATAGTACACATTTTCTACAAACTGGGGCATTGTCTCATCTTCAACACCAAACACAGAAGACGAGAGAACGGTTACCATGAATAGTCCCGTAGGGGCAATCAGCAGATTGCCCCTACGTAATGCCCCCACCGACAACACATTCAATCGTTGCCGCTTCCTTACCAAATATTGACCAACTTTTGACCTCCTCATTAGCCTTATTCACTAACCTCTTAACCATCCTGGTATTATACTCAAGCTGAGTTGTAATGATGTTGATAAGCCGATCCATGTCAACAACATCATCAAGTTAGCGCCATCACATCGGAGTTGTGGTAGATAGGAGATATCGCTCTTTTGGATCAAACAGACATTATTCAAGAGAAGGTTGACACTCGTCCAACCATCGTTGTAGCCGACGATAACAAAGGCACCCGCCAACTAATCAGAAGAAGCCTTGAAGATATGGGATTACATGTCAAGTGTGTGGCATCAGGAGCCGAGGTTCTTCAGGAAACAGCACAAAACGGTGACCTGCTATTGGTATTGGACTATCGCTTAGAAGACATGAACGCTAAGGACTTGGTAAAGAAGCTCAATAGTGAGAATCACAAAGTTCCATTCATCGTGCTTACAGGCTATGACAATGTACAAACAGCTGTGGAAATGATGAAGCTTGGTGCATTGGAATACGTGGTAAAAGGCATAGATTTTCTGGATCAGATTCCAGAAGTTGTAAATAGGACAGTTGAAAAACTGATTAACGATGCAGCGAGTAACAAGCAAACGAGTGATACTACATACCTAGATAGAGACTTCGCCGAAAGTCTATTTAAGACTGCACAGGTTATCATACTAGTCCTCGATATAGAGGGAAGAATTGTCCAATTCAATCCATATATGGAAGTGATCTCTGGGTATCGTCTAGAGGAGGTACATGGAAAGGACTGGTTCGATACATTCCTACCAGAGCAAGACCATAGCAGAATACGAGAGCTGTTCCGTAATGCAGTTCAAGACATCCAGACCCATGGCAACATCAATCCTATAATCACAAAAGACGGATTCGAGCGCCAGATCGAATGGTATGACAAGACCCTGAAGGATGCAGATGGCAATTGCATTGGTTTGCTTGCCATCGGACAAGATATCACCAAGTGTAAGCGTACAGAAGAAGAGCTACATGAGACAGATGAAAAATACCGAGCATTGTTTCAGGAAGCATTGGATGCCATCTTCGTAGCCGACGCAGAAACGGGGATACTAATCGATTGTAATCCTGCAGCACTTACAATGGTGGAGCGAGAGAGGGACGATGTAATCGGACACCATCAGAGAAGCCTTCACCCACAAGATAGTAATACAGGTGCATTTAGCCCGAGTTTTCTAGAGCATGTCCATCAGAACAATGGTCAATCCATAGAAACTCAAGTCATTACAAGTGATGGAAAATTACGAGATGTATCTATTAAGGCCAGTATTATCAATCTCGGTAATAGAAAAGTCCTGCAAGGAGTCTTCCGTGATATCAGCGATCAGATACGAGCCCGCGATGAACTACTCCAAACGACTGACCATCTGAATGCGGTACTAGAATCCGCCACGCAGTTCTGTATCGCATCCATCGACCTAGAGGGTAATGTATTATCATGGAACAAGGGAGCGGAGTTGGTTACAGGACGCAGCAGAGAAGAGGTTGTGGGCACACTCCGTGTGGGCGAAATGCTGGGACCAGAACTAGAAAAGGCAGGACTACGTGAAAAGGTGATGGTGGACACCTTTTCAAAAGGTGTTTTTAAGGGAGAGATTCAGGCTTTCAGGAAGAGCGGGGAACCATTCCCAGCTGAAGTCAGTGTAACCCCACTCAAGGATAAACACAATAATGTAGTTGGCATGTTGTGCATCGCACAGGACATAACCGATCGACTACAAGCCCAAAATGATCTACAGGAGTCGGAAGACAGATATTCTACAATCGTAGAGGGGAGCAATGACGGTATTATAATTGTCAATCTACGTGATTTTAAAACTGTGTTTGGGAATCAGAAGATCGCAGACTTACTAGGGTATTCACTTAGCGAAGGTCTGGGGCTAGAGGTACTACAGTTTATTAGCCCAGATGATCTGCCGAAAGCACTACAAAAGCAAGAGCGCCGGATAGCAGGTGAGGATGTACCCTCAAATTCCGAGCTGAACCTCATTCACAAGGAAGGTCATCTCATCCCCGTGGAAATCAATTCTGCAATGATCGAATATGGGGGAGAAGCAGCGGTGGTTGTATTCATCCGTGATATTACCGAGCGCAAACAGGCAGAAGAGTCAATCAAGGAGTATTCTGAAGATCTTTCTATCAGGAATCTTCAGTTGGAGGCAGCAAGAACAGAACTAGCCATATTTAATCAGGAACTTGAACAAAAGGTCGCGGAGAGAACTGCAGATCTTAAGAAGGCCTATGAAGAGATGGCAGAATCAGAGGCACGCTACCGCTTGCTGGCTGACAATATAACTGACATGATTTGGTCTACGGACTTGAGTGGAAGGCTAATCTACACTAGTCCTTCTATCACAAACTTAATAGGATATACACCCGAAGAAATCGAAGGTAAATCCCTCCTGGAAATAATGAAAGACATCATGACTCCTCAGTCCCTCAATACCCTGGTAAGGGAATTTGGCAAAGAAGCGTCCCAGGAATACATCAATCAAATCGCTGAGAATAAAACTATCTCAGTTGAATATGAAGTCATTCGAAAAGATGGTGAAAGGATTTGGATTGAGTCCAAATTCGATACTATCAAGGATTCACAAGGTTTATCCACAGGACTAACTGGCATATCTAGGAATATCACCAAACGTAAGGAAGCAGAAACTTCACTAGCTCGCACTGTCGACCATCTCAATGCAATTCTCAATTCAGCTACTGATTTCTGTATCACTGCTACCGACCAGGAAGGATACTTCACATCCTGGAACGCTGGTGCAACAGCTATCCTTGGCTATACAGAAGAGGAAGCCATCAGACAACTACACACATCCAAATTAGTCGATCCAGAAACAACACCTGCCAGTTTTTTGGAAGAGATAGTCAGGATCGCCACCAAAGCAGGTAGTTACACTGGAGAGTTCAATGCTATACGAAAGAATGGAGAGAAATTTCCTGCAGAGATCAATGTGACCACGATAACTAATCAAACAGGTGACATCGCTGGACTCTTGGCAATAACACAAGATATTACCGAGCGCAAAAGGGCAGAGGAGGCACTAGACCGTACCAACAAGCAATTAAAGAATATCTTCGATAACGTTGATGTTATTCTGTTATCTCTAGACTTAGGCAATGCTCGATTGTTGGAGATATCTCCAGGTTGCGAGAAAATCTTCGGATTGTCGCAGGAGAAATTCTTTGAACATCCTATGCTCTGGAAAGAGCTGGCACACCCAGATGATCTACCATCTATCGATGCAAAACTATCCGAGGTTTGTGTAGGGAAATCGGTACGCACTGACTATCGTATTATATGTCCTGATGGAGAAATACGATGGTTAGACTGCAATATCTCGCCATCACTCGATGGATCAGGTAATTTGATCCGAGTCGATGGTATCGTATCTGATGCTACAGACCGAAAGAGGGCTGAGGAGGCACTTCAAAAATACACTTACGATCTTTCAGTCAAAAATCATCAACTCAAAGTAGCACAGGATAAACTTAGCCAATTAAACAGTGACCTATCGGAAAGAACCGCAGAAGTCGAAGAGCTCTTAAAATACAAAGATGAATTAATACACAGAATGGGACATGACCTCAAGAGTCCCCTCACTCCAATACTTTCACTACTTCCCCTGATTAAAAGCCAGGAGACCGATATAAAGCGACAAAAGCTATTGGATACGACCATTAACAGCGCTACATACATGCGAGAGCTGATCTCTCAGATCCTGAAACTCGCCAGGCTCAACGCCCCAGGGTCGGTAATTCAATTGGAAGATACAAGCCTGCAACAAGAGTTGGATAGGGTGCTTGCAGGCCGACACATACTTGCCATGCAGAAAGGCATCGAGATCCGCAATGAACTAAGGCAAGATGTCCTAGTTAGGGCAGAAAGTCTAAGTCTGCAAGAGCTTCTGGATAACCTTATTGGCAATGCGCTCGAGTTCACCTCCGAAGGTGGAAAGATAGTAGTGAATGCCGAACCAAATGGAACCTTTGTAGATGTATCGGTTCGTGACTCTGGTATTGGAATGGATACTGAACAACTGACCCGTGCTTTTAATGAATTCTATAGAGCCGATCCCACCAAAGACGAACTACGGTCATCAGGACTTGGGCTGGCCATCTCCAAGCGTATAGTTGAGAAGCACGGTGGCAAGATATGGGCCGAAAGTCCAGGCCTCGGCAAAGGCTCAACCTTTCACTTCATGCTCCAAATAGCCAATGGGAACTCAAACTATAATAGTGAGTTAAGATCCGAAACCAAAGGAGACCCATCATCACGGCAATCACTACCTGATCATTCAATCAATGAAGGTAGTGAGACAGCGGGCATTGTACAAGAATAAATAGCACTAATTATGCAAGCTTCTCACTATGATAGTGGGCATTATCTTCCAAATCATCGGACCAATCATTCTCCAAAAAAGTTGCTCCAGATTCGACATCTTCGAGGTTTGCCAATCGTGAAAGGGCCCAGGCCCAAGGACTTTAGTACCATGTTTCCACCACGCTGTGATATGCTGTATTAAAGGAGGACTGGAAATCGATGAGTGGTATAGAGACCTAATCCATACATATCATGAAGCAGTTCTCAGAGGCAAGAGTTATTGTCAATCCAATTGCCGGTGCTGGCAAAACCGGTAGGCAATGGCCAGATATCAAAGCGCTGCTGGAGAAAAACGGGCTGTGCATTAGTTACGATTTAACAGAAGCCCCAGGACATGCTACAGACCTCGCAATAAAAGCAGCCGAGATGGGGTATGAACTTATTATATCTGTAGGTGGCGATGGTACGACAAACGAAATTGTGAATGGATTGTACCAGGCCGGTAGCACAAATAATACAATCCTCGGTATTGTACCCACAGGCACAGGACGTGACTATGCTCGTACTGTTGGTATACCACGCCATTGGAGAGATGCCTGTACATGCCTCACAAACCCAAGAAAGTGTGTGGTTGACCTCGGTTTGGTGGAATACACAAATAGTGGACAGGCCATGAAGCGAGTCTTTGTCAATTTCGCCGGTCTAGGTTTCGATGCTGAGATTGTCAAAGCCACAACCCAAAGATTCAAATCACTGGGTGGCATACCATCCTACTTGATGGGACTGCTAACCACAGTACTGTCCTACCGCAATCAAGAGCTCTCCCTCACCATGGATGGTCAAACAGAGGACAGGAAAAGCTGCGTTGTCTTGCTATGCAACGGCAAGTACGGAGGAGGAGGCATGTTTGCTGCCCCTCAGGCAAATCTTGGTGATGGTCTTCTCGATATGGTGATGATAGACGAGCTGAGCAAACCCGAACTTCTGTGGTCACTACCACGAATTTACAAGGGAACACACCTATCTCACCCAAAGGTCACCGCAAGACAAGTAACAGATATTGAGATTCGCCCCAAGCAGCACATCGCGCTTCAGGCTGATGGTGAACTCCTGGGAGAAGCCCCAGCTCATTTTAGTGTAGTCCCTTCCGCCCTGAATATCGCTGTTCAGTGTTCCGATCAGACTGTCTCATGTCCTAGATAGCCATGTACTACAAACAAACGTGTTTTTCTCTAGAATCCATCTAGCACTCCATATCTGTCTTGCCTTTATACTATCTCATCATACCACGTAATGATTTCCCCATTACGTGGTCATTTTAGAGTCCATCATAACACCTGTCTCTGTTTTGTGGTTTCCCAAGATAAGAATACGTCTACTAGATTCGGAGGACATCATGGATATGCATATCTTCGAGAAAATGGAGGCGCCAGAGTTAAAACAATACTTGGAATTCCTTCTATGGCACTATAGAGTTGTTGATGCATTCTGGTTCCTAAATGTAGCCGAACACTTTGATCAGCAGACTGCTGAACGTATCAATGAAGGAGTATGGGAACGCGTTCCTAGTATGGCAGCCAAGGATCTTATCTGTCGATTTGATATTCAGGAACGTGGAATCGAAGGCATGAAGAAAGCTCTAGAGCTCTTCCCCTGGTGTATCATCACAGGTTATCAGTTTGAGCAAGCAAGAGATGAAATGATCGTTTCAGTGCCATCCTGTCCCACACAACAAGCCAGGATCAAACGTAATCTGAACGAATTTGCGTGCAAGGAAATGCACCGTGGATTGTTTACAAACTTTGCCCAAACAGTGGATAAACGCATTAATGTTGAGTGTCTCTTTGCCCCTCCCGATCCCCACCCAAGCGATATGTTCTGTAAATGGCGCTTCTTTCTATAGTGAATCTCCCCCCAGCAAGCTGGGGGGCATCTGTGGCGCGAATTCTCGCACCTTTGCCGCTCAAATTCGCTTCGCAGCGCCTAAAGACGCTGCTTGCCACACCTCCCCACGATTCATCCCCGCAGCAAGCTGCGGGGTATTCTCGCTAGATTTTATAAAAATGAGACAGCAATATATTCACAAGCACACAGAATTGGGAATGACTAATAATATCTCTGTTCTTGATATGTTGCATTAGAGTAGCTCTACCCTCTACTATTGTCCCATCGCTTGAAACGTTATTAGGAGCTACCACCAACTCACGATAATGCTTCCTCTCAATTAAATCACAAACCATACCTAATCGATAACACAGTACATCCCAACATATGAGCAGCAAGAAAGATGGAGGTCAGTAATCATGGGAGATAGACTGAAAGACAAAGTTGCAGTCATAACTGGCGCCGGACGTGGGATCGGCAAGGGAATAGCATTGCTGATGGCAGAGGAAGGTGCCAAGGTAGTAGTCAATGACTTCGGTGGAACAAGCGATGGCACTGGAGACTCTACATCACCCGCCGATGAAGTAGTGGCAGAGATTAAGTCCAACGGTGGTACAGCTGTGGCCAATTACGATTCGGTGGCCACCACCGAGGGAGGAAACAACATCATCAAAACCGCCATTGATCACTTCGGTCGTTTAGACATATTGGTAAACAATGCCGGTATTCTCAGGGACCGTATGATATTCAACATGACTCCGGAAGAATGGCATGCTGTAATTCAAGTTCATCTATATGGACACTTCAACTGCACTCAACCAGCTAGCGTTATCATGCGGCAGCAACGGAGTGGCCGAATTATAAACTTTTCATCCTCATCAGGCCTGGGCAATATGGGTCAGGTTAATTATAGCGCTGGCAAGGAAGGTATCATAGGTTTTACCCGTACAGTTGCTCGTGATTTGGGACGGTATGGTGTGACATGTAATGCTATCCGTCCCGGGGCTGCCACACGCCTCACGCTCACCCCAGAACTCCGTGCAGCTTGGAAAAAACGAGCAGCAGAGGGTGGCAAACCACTACCGGAGTTAACAGAGTGGTCACCCGATGATATCGCCCCGTTTGTAGTTTGGATAGCATCAGACGCAGCAGCCAATGTAAACGGATACGATTTCTCAGTCAAGGCCGGTCACATCGGCCTCTATAGTCAACCCACAGAACTCAGAGCTATTGCCAAAGCCGGAGGGCAGGAAAGATGGACCTTCGAGGAGCTGGAGGACCTTGCTCCTAAGGAGCTTGTTGCGGAATTGGAAAATCCTTCACCACCCAAAGATGCAAGCTAATAAATGTAACAGTAATGGCATTGAGGAGGCTATAACCAATGGGGAATAGACTGGAAGGAAAAGTGGCTGTAGTAACCGGCGCAGGCCGTGGTATTGGTAGAGGAATAGCCCTTCTTCTGGCAAATGAAGGTGCAAAAGTAGTGGTTAATGACTTCGGTGGAGAGACCGATGGCACAGGAGGATCGTCGTCACCAGCAGACGAAGTGGTTGCAGAGATCAAAGGCAACGGGGGTATTGCCCTAGCAAACTATGACTCAGTGGCCACAACAGAGGGCGGCAAGAACATCATTCAAACAGCCACGGATAACTACAGCCGTATAGACGTTCTGGTGAATGTTGCCGGAATCTTGAGAGATCGTATGATCTTCAACATGACCCCTGAAGAATGGGATGCAGTGCTAAAAGTACACCTCTACGGGCATTTCAATTGTACCCAACCAGCATGCGTTATCATGCGCCAACAAAAGAGCGGCAGGATTATAAACTTTGCATCTTCATCCGGGCTGGGCAATATGGGACAAGCAAACTACGCAGCTGCCAAGGAAGGCATAGTAGGCTTAACGCGAACGGTAGCTCGTGATATGGGACGTTATGGTGTCACATGCAACGCTATTCGCCCATTTGCATGGACTAGGCTCACAGAGACTCCCGAACTACAAAAGGCAATGGAGAAGGCAGCCATCACTGGAGTTGGAAGCGGTACAGGGGTTTCTCCAGAACAACGGGCTCGACTGAGACGGGATCCTGATGACATCGCAGAGTTTGCACTTTGGCTAGCCGCAAGCGAATCTGCCTCTCATGTCAATGGATGTGATTTTGCAGTACGCGGCGGCTGGGTTGCGTTATACAGCCAGCCCACCGAGATCAAGACCATTTCCAAGAAGGGCAGATGGACCTTGGATGAACTCGATACTATTCTGCCCGTGACGATTTGCCAGAACCTATCAAATCCATCACCACCCCAACCACCTAAGGGATAGACGTCTTAGTGCACCAAAGATGATTGCTACTTACAAGAAATGTGCCCCCATAAATGGGGGCACCCTACTCTTATTTCTGATAGCACTAGCTCCCTCATATAACAAGCTCACATCACCCGAGATACACTGCAATTTACAGTGGGATTATTATAAGATATTACACCGGATAGCTGATTCATGTACTGAGGCATGATAACATCGGAGAAAAACATCAGGGTTCTCAAGAACTCGTATTATAGTCTAGCCATCATCCCTTGGCTAAGTGAACTTGAGAACCCATGTTTTATGAACGTTTGCACATGTAACTATATTGTAATCTAAGAGGAAGAATACCCATCTAGACAGCACTTCCAACACTGTCCTCGGCTGCCAAACGCATACCTTCCCTAAGCGCCTGCTTATCAAGGGCAAGCAACGCTTCCCTTCTGCCACCACCCAGCTTCTTTTCCAGCGATTGCTCGATAACCTCGGCAGAAACAGCCTTAGTTGCCTCGAGATAGGCCCCAAGGAATATGAAATTGGCCACTTGGTTACTACCCATGTCAGTAGCAGCCTTGACTGCTGGGAGGTAGATGACCTGTAGGTCTTCTCTGGTAACCTTTCGAGATACCAGAGAGCTATCTATGAAAAGCATACCACCAGGCCTAACCCGCCTTTCGAATTCAGCCAGTGGTGCAGCGCCCATGAGAATTACCGACGTGGGTTCAAGCATAAGCGGAGCCGAAATTGCCTCGTTAGAAAGAATGATTGTACATTCACTCTCTCCCCCTCGCATCGAAGCTCCATAATTAGGGAAATAACTCACATGTTTGTACGTTGCCATACCAGCTTCTGCAAGAAGGCGACCGATTGTCAAAGCACCCTGTCCACCCAATCCGGCTATGGTTAGTTCAAAATACTGCTTGTCATTCATGCTCATGGCATTACCTCCACCCTTCGGGCAGCTCAATAGTATCTACATTCTTAAACTCACCTAAAGGATACTCTACCACCATCTTCTCGGTTATATAATTCAGACAATCAACCGGACGGAGCGCCCAATTTGCAGGACATGCAGAGAGGAACTCTACAAAGCTATAGCCCACACCGTCTATTTGCTTGCCGAAGGCAGTCAATAGAGATTTCTTTGCCTGCCGAAAGTTGGCAGGTGTATGTACCGTGCACCTAGCAGAATAGGCAACTCCTGGCATATTGGCAGTCAGCTCTGCTGCATGAAGAGGGAATCCCTCTGTCTTCGGACTACGCCCCTCAGGAGTAGTAGTAGTCTTTTGCCCCCATATAGTCGTAGGTGCCATCTGCCCCCCTGTTGTCCCATAACATGCGTTATTGAGAAAAACCGTAGTTAACTTCTCACCACGAAGAAGTGCATTCATATAACACCCAAGACCAATAGCTCCAAGGTCTCCATCCCCTTGAACAGTAAACACTATAGCATCTGGATGAATCCGCTTCATAGCGGTGGCCATAGCAGGTGCTCTACCATGGGGACATGAGGTAAAGTCAACTGTGATGTACATAGGTATCGGTCCAAAACTGCATCCTACCCCTGCTAGTCCTATTGCCCTATCTTCGATCCCAAGCTCCTCAATTACTTCACAGATAAGACGTGTGATAATGCCATAGTGACAACCAGGGCAGAAGAACTCGAATGGCAAGGGCATTCTCAGCTTCGGAGCTCCAACGACTCTTTCTTTAACAGCTGTAGCTTCACTCATAGCAGATTCCTCACCTCCTTGAGAATTGTCTCAGGATAGATCAAGCCCGATCCCCCTGCTGTTAAGCCGGAACCCATCGGAGTATACCGTGCCGACATATCCACAAGGCTAACTGGGACCTGGGCACGCAGGCAACACTCGACGTCCTCTACCAACTCTCCAGGGCTATCCTCTACAACTAATACCTTTCCTGCTCGATACGCCACCTCTCTAAGCGCTTCCTCAGGAAAGGGCCATAGTGTTATGGGTCGGAACAGACCTACCTTTAAGCCTTCAGCCCGCGCTTCATCAACTGCCCTTTTTGCTGTCCGAGCAGAAGAACCATATGATACAAGAAGCAGGTTTGCATCTTCATCCATGTACTTCTCGTATCTGATTTCCGATTGTTTGATCTTCTGGTACTTATCCTTCAACTTGCGATGGAAGTTGGGCGGAGTTACTGTGATAACACCAGATACATAGCATGTCCGCAGTCCACCTTGTTTTTTTCCTTTGCCCATAAGAGCCCAGTCTCTCTCCGGTAATTGCTCAAGATCCAAGGTTCTCAACTCCACAGGCTCTGCCATACGCCCTATCATAAAATCAGAGAGCACTATGACCATAATCATGTACTTGTCAGCAAGATGAAATGCTAGCTGCATATGATCAAAGGATTCCTGTGGTGAGCAAGGAGCAAGCACAATGCAGCGATAAGCACCATGCCCACCTCCCTTGGTAACCTGACGATAGTCAGTTTGTCCATGCTGTCCACCAGTCCCAATCCCAGGGCCCATTCGCATGACGTTCACTACCACAGCAGGCCTTTCTGCTTCTGCGATGTAGGAAATCCCCTCTTGCATTAGACTAAATCCAGGGCTAGCAGTGGAGGTCATAACCCTTGCTCCTGCCAATGCACCACCATAGACCATATAGATCGAGGAAGTCTCACTCTCCGATTGGACAAAGGACCCACCAATCTTGGGCAACTCACGAGACATAAACTCAGGAATCTCGTTCTGAGGAGTGATCGGATAACCAAAGAAATACTTACATCCGGCCTGAATAGCACCACGCGCTATGGCCTCATTTCCATCTATTAAAACCCTTTCAGCCACAGGAAACCTCCTACTATCAGAAATCCACCTATCACCAACCGAGTTGAGACTTTGCGTTTCTCATGTCTATCTTCATTACCTAATAAGAATACCCAGATCTGGTGATGATACGAGCACAGCGCTCTATAATAACAGTCCGTGGCAACAATCAGATTATTGTTGCCACGAAATTCATCCCTTATTCAGTGACTTCACCAACTAGCGTAAAGGACCAAAAGGCAAAGTACCTTCATCGGTGTCACAATGCCCACACAAGACACAATAGCATTATGTTTTTACCGCCGGGAAGGGCACAAAGTCATAACTATACAGTCTTAGGTTCAAATCCCCATCTAGTAACAAAGGTATCCTTCACCCGCGGATTGACCAATCCCTGGGGCCATTCGCCACGGAGCATCCTGGCAACTTCCTCCCAAGGACGGGCCCAGATTTCTTCTTCTCCTTGAGTCGAATACTGAGCAGCATGTCCTGTGACAATAACGTTATCAAGCTTGAGGATCGGATTATCCGGCATCGGAGGCTCTGGCTCCAATACATCCAATCCCGCAGCTGCAATAACCTTATCCTTCAATGCAGTGTAGAGCGCTTCCTCATCCACAAGTCCGCCTCTTGCCGTATTGATGAGACAAGCAGTTGGTTTCATTTTCTTCAACTGCTCCATCCCCAACATCTTTTCGTTCTGAGGTGTGAGCGCGCTGTGTAGCGAAACATAGTCCGATTCCGCCAGAAGTTGTTCCAGGGTCACAGATTCTACACGGTGTATTCTAAACCAAGGAGCTGGCACATAGGGATCATGAACGATAACCCTCAAACCAAATGCTTTGGCTTTAGGCACAAGCGTGCGGGCAATATTACCAAATCCAACTAAACCCAAAGTCTGCCCCTGCAACCTTGGCATAGGTTCAAGGCTCTTGCGTGATTCAAGCGTAAAATACCATGTACCCGCTTTGACTGCAGGCATGACCTGATAAAGCTTCTTGGCGCAGGCAAGAAGTAACGTCATAGCATAGTCCGATACTTCCTCCAAACAATAATCTGGCACATTAGTCACACATATGCCACGTTCAGTAGCTGCAGCTAAATCTACGCTATCGTATCCAATGCCCACGCAGGCAATAATTTGGCACTTGTTTAAGTTCTCGATAACTCTTCGTGGAAATGGTTGCAATAATCGTATCGGCACTGTTATAACAGCATCGGCATCCGCTGCAGCTTCGATGATTTGATCTTCTCCTTGACAGAAGGTCTTAGAAACCTCCACATCCATGGCAGATAAAATATCTTCTCGCGTAGTAAAGCCCGGCATATAAAACACATGTGATACTTTTCGAGTCATTGGTTTCACCTCCTCATTGGATGCTTCTGATACTAGGTTCACTCCTGCCATGAACGCTTGTCTGCCTGCTTGGACCTTGGCATTAGCAGAATCACGCTTGCCAAATCTCTTCTCGATCTCTTCCTGTATCAGGTCCAAGGGAAGAGGCTTTCTTAGACCTACATAGGCCCCTAACATTACCAAATTGGCATTCCGTACATCACCAAGCTTCAAGGCTGTTTCTACTGCCGGAACAAACTTAACATCAATATCATCCCTGGATATCTTAAGGTTTTCGGTTCCGGTGGATTCAACGATCATCAAGCCACCAGTACGGACTCTGTCGGTAAAGGCAGTCACCCGCCAAGCCCCCAACACCATTGCAGTGGAGCTCCTATATATCACCGGAGAGGGTATTGTCTCATCGGAAAATATCACACAGCACTCACTTTCCCCCCCACGCATCATAGTTGCATAGCAGGGGAACCAAGCTACATGATCATATTCTTGGAGCGCGGCCTTTGCCAACATGTCCCCCATGGTTATGATCCCCCACCCACCTACACCACCAATCAGCAATTCGTCTCCTCGTTTATGTTCCATCGCACCCCTCAGCATGTTTGTTCACTCAATTGCATCTATGTTCTTGAACTCTCCCAGAGGATACTCGGCGATTTGCTTTTCCTCTATCCAACTCAAGGCCTCTACTGGTGAAAGATGCCAATTGACCGGACATGATACAAGTATCTCCATGAAGCTGAAGCCTACCCGATCGATTTGTTTTTGCAGAGCAGCTTTGGCATATTTCTTCGTCTGCTGATAATGAGCAGGAGTATTGACTGCACCACGAGCACAATAGGCAACACCCTTTATAGTAGCTAGCATTTCTGGCATATGAAGAGGGTAGCCACACCCCAGGGGTTCACGACCAGTCGGAGTTGTAGTCGTTGTCTGTCCCAACAAAGTAGTGGGAGCCATCTGCCCACCTGTAGTACCATAATTGGAATTGTTCAGCATGAAAACTGTGATTTTTTCCGCTCGGGCTGCAGCATTGATAGCATATCCTGCTCCAATTGCAGCACAATCCCCATCACCTTGAATGGTGAATACTACTGCATCATCAAAAAGGGCATGCTTGATGCCAGTTGCCGTAGCAGGTGCGGGGCCATGCGCAGCCATAGCAGCATCCATCTTTGACACATAGAATCCCATACCTGCGCAACCCACCCCAATAACACATATAGACTTATCATCCACTCCCAAGTCCTCCAAGGCCTCCATCACCGCCTTGCAGGCTAAAGGACTGCCACAGCCAGGACAGCTCATCATTGGAAGCGGTGACTTGAGTTTAGGGATTCCATACACTAGCTCTTTGGTAGAGGTTCTTGTCTCACTCATAGCAACTTCTTCACCTCCTCAAAGACTCTCTCTGGGAACAACATTCCCAGCTCTCCACCCTGATGACGAGCCAACATTCCAAGCAGGTGGATAGGAGCTTTGCCCTCAGCTCCTAGCTTGACGTCCTCAATCATCTGCCCCATGCTATCTTCCACTACTAGGAATTTGCATCCTTTTTCAGCCTTCTCCTTAATCAGGTCATACGGGAAAGGCCATAAAGTGATGGGGCGAATCAAACCCACCTTGAGCCCCTCACTACGAGCCATAGCAACAGCGCCCTCGCAACAACGCGCCACATACCCATAGGCAACCAGTAACAGCTCCGCATCATCAGCCTGAGTAGTATGATACCTGACTTCGGAATCCGTTATCTTTTGATACTTCTTGTGAAGCTGATCCAGTGTGGGTTTGTACATCTCCATGAGAAGGCCTCTAGTGGAATGAATTAGGTTGAACATCCCACCCTTCTTACCAGAACCTTTGATAGCCCAGCTCTTCTCAGGAAGAGGGCCAAAATCTATAGACCTTTGTTCAATAGACTCGACTATTTGTATCAAAATCCCATCGCATAGTACCACTGTTAGGTTGCAATACTTATCTGCAAGGAAAAAGGCAAGTTGAATAAGATCATAGCACTCCTGTACCGAACTAGGAGCTAGCACTATGCTCTTGTATCCACCATATCCACCTCTCGTGGCAGAGAGGTAATCTGTTTGGGCATGGCGAGTTGTACCTTGACCCGGCCCCCCCCTCTGGACATCAACAACAACACATGGCAGCTCGCACCATGCTATGTGTGATAACATCTCCTGCATCAATCCCCATCCCGGACTCGCTGTGGAGGTCATAGCCCTCGCCCCTGCAGCAACAGCCCCAAACAACATACCTCCCACAGCCGATTCACTCTCTGCCTGAACAAATCGACCACCGTTCTTGGGCAGTTCCCGGGCAAAGAACTCGGTGATCTCATTCTGTGGTGTTATAGGATACCCGAAGAAATGGAGGCAGCCCGCATCCAGAGCGCCTCGACCAATAGCTTCGTTCCCCGGAATGAACACTTTATCCTGCAAGGCATCCCTCCTTGACCCCTAGGATTAATCTCAAACCAATTAATACTCAGTTAGTAGGATAGACCAGAAGAGAATAATAGTCTACGAACTACCATCACCCGTTACTCCAACAAGTCAACACAAGAAAGATAAACAATGTAAGTTATCCAGCATTATCACCTATCAAATCATTCGCTGCACTCAGATAACCACGGGCCCTTACATTGTCTTTGCCAACTCTAACCCTCTTCTGAACGCTTCCTTGTTTATCTCCATTACATCCTTTTTGCCACCATATCTATTATCTAATTCGGCTTCGATCAGTTCCGCGGCGATCGCCTTCGAGATCTCAGTGTATACTCCAAGCAGGATCAGATTGTTCACCATGCTTGTTCCCAACTGTATTGCAATCTCTAGGCCTGCAACTGGTAATAGAGTGATGTCTTCTCTCTCCTTCTCTTCCCTAAGTCCAGACTTCTCCACAATCATGATGCCCCCACTACGCACACGCGACTCAAAGAACTTGAATTGAGAACCATCAAACACTAATACCGATTGCGCCTGATCCAGTATTGGTGATGCAATCTCCTCCTCAGAAAGCACCACTGTGCATTCGCATAATCCTCCTCTTCTTGCCACAGCATAGGAAGGAGCCCAGGATACATATTCATAGCTCGAAAGAGCTGAACATGATAATACCTGCCCTGCGACCAGCACTCCCATACCACCAAGTCCTGCCATAATCACTTCGGTCTTTGCTGGTCTAGCTTGCTCCATACTTCTTTCTCCTCGGCAAAGGATGTTGAACCACCAGGTACAGATGCTCTGCGCCCACATACTTATACACGTAAGGACACGTACATCCTTCTACGATTGTCTGCCAAACTACTCAATACGATCGACGTTTTTAAACTCACCAAGTGGAAATTCCACTATCATGTTTTCTTCCACCCATTTCAAACAATCGACCGGTGATAGTCGCCAGTTAGGTGGACATGCCGTTATGATTTCAACAAAGCTGGTTCCAATGTTGTCTATCTGCTTTTGAAAAGCCGTTTTGACGTATTGCTTGGTACGCCGGTAATTGGCCGCTGTATTCACAGCACCGCGAGCACTATAGGCTACCGATTTGAAGGTTGTCACCAGCTCAGCAGTGTGTACCGCATAACCTTCTCTACCGGCATCGCGCCCATCTGGAGTAGTAGAGGTCTTTTGCCCTACTAAGGTAGTGGGGGCTAGCTGGCCACCAGTGGTCCCGTAGTTGGCATTGTTAAACATAATGATGGTGATCTTCTCACCTCGAGTCAATGCTCCAATCAAAGGACCAGCACCAATGGATACGCAATCACCATCACCCTGAATGGTAAACACAATTGCATCTGGATAAACCCGTTTCATGGCAGTGGCAAGGTCGGGTGCTCGTCCATGACAACACCCTACACCATCCAGGTTCATACAGAAGCCCATAAATGCGTGGCAACCAACACCTATTAGCATAATTGCTTTTCCATCCACACCCAATTCTTCTAGCGTCTCAGCTATAATCCGTGAAACCAGGGGCTCCTGGCATCCCGGGCAATAGGTTGCCCATGCTGGTGACTCCGGACACAAGCGTGGACGTAGAACAACACTCTCTTTGGCAATACCTTGTGCCCCTTCGATCATGATAGCCCCTTA
>JAXHVC010000118.1:0-3311 GCA_034189315.1 Chloroflexota bacterium
ATATCGCATCCATCACCATGTATATAGATACTACCGAGTTCCTCTTCGATTCGTTTAACTGCTTTTATATCTGCTTCAATCAGCGAAACTTCGTGGCTTTCATTGAGCAAGGCTTTGACCAAGTAGTAACCCACCTGTCCGCCACCAACTATAACAATGTACAACTCGGCCTCCTGCTGAGAACGAACTATAAGAACTCTATCTTGTGACCTTTTCTTTAAGAACTTGGGCGAGAATACAAGTTGAGCTAAGCACTTCCAAACCTAGTGTCTCGTAGAGCTCTGACTTGTGGGGATCATAAATACGGCATACGACCTTTGGTATGTGAAAGATATACTTGACCAATTGAGCACACATGATGTTGTAGTTATCGGATTCGGTCACCGCTACAAATACATCCGACTGTTCGATCCCCGCCTTTCGAAGGAAATCCTCCTCTGTTCCGTCACCCAGTAGGGCCGTTCCCCGAAAATCTGGTTCTAGTCGATTGAAGTTATTAATATCAGAATCAATAATCGTAATAGTATAGCCTTCCGAATCCAAAAGCATTGCCAGTTGAGCACCGAGTCGGCCGCAACCAGTGATAAGTACGTTCATTTTTTACCTCTTATGGCAAAGGTTGACGTAATAGTAAAACGTGGCAAGGAGCGTTCTTGAGTACGTAGGAAACAGTCTCCCCCAGGTCGAACTCTCCGAAACGCTTCTTATAGTCCATCCCCATAAGTATAACATCCACTTCTCTCTCTTTGGCTTCGTTCACAATGGCAGGTCCAGCCTCTCGGGCTTGTAGTAGATCTGTTGTAACCTGCCACTCCTGCTGATCTGCAATGTCCTCAGCCTGCCGTAAAGCTTGTTCGGCTTTCCGAATCTCTGGTTCAAGCTCTGCGTCGAGGGGTAGAGATCGCTTGACTTGAATCACATAGACCACAGAAAGCTTGGCCTTGTTAATCCTAGATATAGCACATGCTACTTCCAGTGCCGCCAAGTCTGTCTCCGTCCCAATTATTGGAACCAGGACTTTGGAATAGTGTTTCTTCATCAGCATTAATCCCACACATTATAGAGATACGGAGTTCCTATCTCAACTTGCACTTTGCGAATATTTACTAACTTGTCGTGCCTGCAACCATAGTAAGCTATTGCCATCTATCTTTGGTAGATGGGAGCCCTTGATCCTATGTCGCCTAAAATCAGGGTTGCAGACTATTACCCTGTAGTTGAAAGATGACAGGGGTTGGTAGGCACTTAGGTTAGAGATAGTTTTCTGTATCTCCGGTTTAGGTAATAGGCCAAGAGTCCTAGTGTCATCCACAACAATCCCGCGTAGCGACTATAGGGCTGTACGATTAAGATCACAATCCAAATAGTGACTGTCGCAATCAATCCTATAATAGCCGTAAGTGGTATTTCTCTACCCTTAATTCTGATATTTGGGCGCAGTTTGAAAGGACGCTCCTTATGTGGTGCCCTAACTCGGAGGCTCAGAATGGAGGCATGTGCGAAAGCAAATGATAGCAATGCTCCAAATGTATAGAGACCTCCTAGATCTCTGAAGAAGTCAGGACTGGAGAAACCAGGGATTAGTACAAGTATGGCTATCCCACAGAATACGATAATCGCGATATACGGGGTTCTGAACCGGTGGTGTATCCTACTTAGAGATTGAGGCATTAACTGATTAGTGGAGAGAGAGAACGCTAGACGTGAAATACCCATTAGTCCTGCATTGGTCGCAATCAATAGGATAGTTGCTGCCAATACTGCTACCAGGGGCATAAAGATGTCTTGTAAGCCTTCATTAGGTAGTGCTGCAGCAATGCCAGCAACGGGGTCTCTGGCCCAATCTGTGGATAGTTCTGTGGGTGTCATTGCAGAGAGTGCTACAACGGATATACCGGCGAATATTACCAACACGACACCAGTTGTCCACATAAGAGCACGAGGGCTTCTTGCCTGCGGATGTCTTGTCTCTTCTGCCATTTGTGATACGGTCTCTACTCCTGTGAATGCCAGGGCAGCAAGTGCAATTCCGAAAATCAATCCGGATATACTGGGCCAATAGTCTACGCCGTTTACACTTATACCAGAGAAGAGTTGACCTATTGTTGGTGGCCAGTTCCCTTCGCCGAACATATTGTCCACTAGCACTATGGGATCCACAGCTAGAATGAGTATGGTTCCCAATACGATTAGTAGTAGCTGGGTTGTTATATCCAAAGTTGTGAAGACTACGTTAAGACGTGAAGATTCCTTAACACCAATCACATTAATCAGCATGAGAAACAGAATAAGTCCCATTGCCACGAAGGTGCCAAGTACATGGTCTTCTTTCATTGGTTCCCAGAAATAACCAAGGTATGGGGCTATTGTATAAGCCGAAATGGAGATAGTGACAATATAGCTTAGTAGCAAGGCCCAACCAGACAGGAATCCCACGAAGTTATTGAATCCATGTCTGGCAAAGGTGGCAGAACCTCCTGCCTCGGGAAGCATAGCAGTACCTTCGGCATAGGAAAGGGCTGTGAATATGAATAGGACTCCGGCCAATAGAAGAGCTGCCGGGGTAGCTCCTATAGCTACCAGGGCAACAATACCCAGCGCGTAGTATATGGAAGACCCTACGTTGCCATAGGCTGCGCTGAATAGCGCAGGTACACCCAGATTCCGTCTTAGACGATCATGTGGGATACGTGGGCGGCGCAGTATTTTATCACCGGGCCTCTGATGCCAATTGGATGCCATGTGACCTCTTCCTTACGCTTACGGTCTCCATCAAGCGTGTGGTTCCTGCATTTGGGTCTAACCTGAACTGCAGCTAGTCTCTTGAATGAATAATCTTACAAGAGACTGCTTGAGGTCAAACAACTGTATCTACTATTCCTAGGGGGCTCTCTTGATTGGCACTAAGCAAATACGAGATGACAGGTGTGACGTAAATGTTATTCTGCCTCCCCCGCATTTAGCGCAGTACAGTACAACAATCGGGCCTTGCAGTCAAGAGGTATGTTCTGTTAGACTACTGCTACTCGGGGCTGTAGCTCAGTTGGGAGAGCGTCTGACTGGCAGTCAGAAGGTAGGGGGTTCGAACCCCCCCAGCTCCATATTTTATTCCACAATTCATCCTCAGCGATAAACCTATTTTTTACCGATAATTACATCTTTATCGCCCTGCCATCTCCGTTTTATATATTGGAGGAGGTGAGGCGGTGAAAACTCTTGATGCCATCAATACGTTCTTGTTCAACTGTAAGGCACGTAATCTTCGGCCAAAGACCAATCGCTACTACAAAGATACATTGACTAGATTTGCT
>JAXHVC010000119.1:0-5565 GCA_034189315.1 Chloroflexota bacterium
TGTGAATGTCTCCAACTCCATCCAAATTAGTGTCTTCACCAGTGTAGTCGCTATAGAAGTTGCCTAGATAACCACATTGGCTATCTCCATAGAAGTAGCACAATGGAGTGGGTGAGTTCCATGTGTTGGAGGAATCTGATGATCCCACATTGCAATCATTATCTACGAAGCTATTCAGGTAGATATTGTTGTATGATGAACTGGTCAGTAGAATGCCATGCCAGTTGTTATCGGAAAAAATGTTGCTAACAACGATGTTTTCACTGGAACCATCCAATTCGATTCCATGGGTATTCTCTGAGGAGATGTTATCAGCAACGACATTGTCGATTGATGAGGCAAGAGAGATGCCGCAATAGCTTGCACCTATGGTATTGCGTGCCAACATATTGTCGTTTGAATTGAGCAAGTCGATACCAAAACACTCGTTTTCCGAACAAACATTGCCATCTACTAAATTCTGATAGGATTCGCAAAGGTGAATTCCGTGGCAGTTGTTTGATAGGACGTTTTCGTAAATAGAGTTGTCGTTGGACGAGAATAATGCAATACCATATGAATTGGAATCTGCGGTGTTTCCAGTGACAATGTTATTGTCAGAGCAGGTCAATTGAATGCCATAGTAATTGGTGTGGTTTGCATCCCATCCACAGCGGTTATTCTCTATTAGGCAATCGTTAACACCTTCCAGATGGATACCGGCGTATCCCCACGATGAATCATCCATTGCCCCATGAATGTCGAGCCCTCTAATAGTAACCTCCGGGGCTACAACTAGGATTACATCGTTATTTGCATCACCTGCCTTGACTTGAGGATTTGGCCCCGTAGAATCGTATCGTTCAATAGTAAGGCTCTTGTCTACTACTACGTTTTCCGTGTAATCATCTGTGTTCGTATCATCATCGTCCATAACCTTAATGGTGTGGTTATCTGATGCTTGATCCACCGCGTATCCGATGGTTCTCCATGGCCCTGAATCTCCCGTGCTCCAGTTACCACTAGAATCGTTATCGATCCAAAACTCGCTGCCGTCACCCAGGTGATCGTTTCCATAAGGACTCACATACCAGATATTGAGACCCCCTCCGGGGGATTCTACTAAAAGACTTGAGCAGGGGCGGTAGTAGTCGTCACCTTCAAATACTGCTTTTACATTGGGATCGACGAAGGATTGATCGAGATCTATCGTGGCGACGCCATTACTATCGGTTACGGTGGAGACAATCTCGTCACCTAGCGAAAAGATGATGGTTTTACCAGCAAGATCGCCCACAAAATTGTCTGTCTCTGCTAACCTGGCGCTGTGTGTTGTGCCATCTCCCCTTATGCCTGATGCGTTGCCTGTGTATTCCAGAGTAGTTTCTTCGTGTAGTATATTAACTGTACGAATCTCAGAGCTCTCCCTGTATTCAGCATCTCCTTGGAATAGGGACTCGATTGAATATGTACTAGCTTTCTGACTTATCGCTATTGTGGTTTGAGCAATACCTTGTTCATCTGTAACTGCATCAGTTGTCTGATCACCGACTGTGAAGCTGATTGTCCTTCCTTCTATTGGTATGCCATAGCTAGTTAACGTTGCTCTTAGATTGAGTTGGTCTGAGTATTGGCCGGATACATCATGGTTGCAGGCGATAGTGGTCTGGTTATGAAGACCTTGGAAGTAATGGCCTTTGTTAGTGCTCATACCAACATTACCGGCTTCATCGACAGCTTGAACAAAGAAATCAATATCACCTTTATCTGGGTCGATTTCAATCGATCCCGTCCATACGTTGTCGGCATCAAGATCGGAGAGTTCTAGTGATCTCCATTCATTGTCTTTTGTTGAGTGGGTCCACATGACTATGACGTGTTGCACTGGTGATACTTCATCAATAACCTTGATAGCAAATTCTGTGCTTGGGTTACCGGCTACACGACGTACTTCTTCAATAACGGGTGGGGAATAATCGTCGGAGTCAGAGTAATAGATTTGATAGGACATCTCCCCGTATATTCTTTCCGTGCCTACAACGTGATTGTTTTCGATTCCTGTGGTTATGAATTGCCCAGGTGTTAATACTAGACTTTGCTCTAGTCCTGAAGGTGTATAAAGGGATAGGATTGTATGCATCTTGGAGGGATACCATCCTTGGTTGATGAACTGAGGCTCATATAAGCTATGGTCATCAACTGGACGAGCTATGATGGGATCGAAGTTGAGGTGTTTCTTGTAGTTTGCTCCTGTGAGGAGTACTCCATGAGCTGTTTGTTTGTCTGTCCCTGTGTAGGAGATATCTTTGATAATACGTGGTTGAATGGGACGATAGGGTGTCATCTGCGTTCCATCATGGGCGGTGTAATAATAACCGTTGGGTCCTTCATGTAATTCAGTGGGAGTAGTTTCCGTTGATTCTACATCAGAAAGCAGTGAAACCTTGCTAGTTACTTCTTGTGAATTCAAATCTAGGGTAAACTGGTACATCGGTAGTCCGTAGAGTGTCGACTCAATGAGTATCTTCTCATCGAAGGGACCGTAGCTCCCCATGCTGAGGAAGTACTCCTGTTTTGCTTGAATCAGGGCTTGTCCTACTGGTATTTGCTCTGATGATGTCAGAGCCGTAGCAAAGTTACCCATAAGCTCTTCCGAAAGGGCGATAACATCACTATCACCATATCCGTAACCGGTATTTCCTACGAACCATGCTGCCTCTTGTGCCAATGCTTGTGGCAGGTCGAAGGTCCTGTCCTCTGTACCTGCTTTAGCTAGCGAATCGTCTATATTTAGTCCGGCATGACAACCCATAGAGAATACGAGTTTCCCCTCCAACAGGGAAGCTGAAAGTTGGTCACTATAAAAGGGTTCTCCTATTGGAGGTCCCACGGCGTAGTGATTACAGTGGGCATTTGTTGAACTGACATCAAAAGAAGGACTTTTCAGCAGTAGCTCTGCCAAGTCATCCTGAGTCCAGGCATCATGGATCAGAGTGTCTATTGGAACTCCTGCGGCAGCCAATGCGGAAGTTATACCTTCCGCACCATCGCTGAGGAAATCGTAGCCGGATATCAAGGCGCTATTTACCGTTAGAATACCGCTATTCTCCTGGAATTGCTGAAGTACGTTGGTCATTTCTGCGGGAGTTTCAACTAGCCTGCCTATTGGGTAGTCAGGTACATAGAGCTCACGTCCTCTCCAAGGTATAGGCGCCATATCGACATAGTAGTCGTCTGTCAGGATAAATCCATGAGCCAAGCTAGCATATAAGGCACTATCGACTATATTGGCCTGGTTTGTGTAGGTAGATTCGTTAGATAGATAGACCTCATCAGGCACCCGATAGAAGGGGACAATTTCATCGTTACCAACGATGATAACGTACTTGATCTTGGAGTATTCCTGTATGGTGGAGTGAATGATCTTTCGAATCTCATTTGAGACAGCATTGGCTGCTTCGGGATCACAGGCATTCTCATCCCACGTGTCATAAGCCCCGCGTACTGCTTCATCTGATTCCACGGGCAGTATCATTCCATTGACATAATCCAAGTCTGCAAAGCCCTTTAGTCTGGTTCTTAGCTCTTCGACTGCATTTTTCTCATAGTACTGATATAGACGTGATTCGTTGGTGATAATCAATGTCTCGGTATCTGATTCTTTAGGTACGTATAACTCACCTGGTGAACCAGGAATTGGGAGATTGTCCCTGGGGCATACGGCTATTGGGGGTGGTTCAGTTGCCTTGGCTCGTAGCATGTATGGTTCATTGCTATGTGCTCCGTTGTAGCCAGAAACAAGTATGTAATAGTCGCCTGTCTGGCCAGACACCCTATGTGTAACAATCTCGTCCTTAGTTCCCCTCTCCATTGATATATTCCACAGGGATATATCCTGTAGTGGTATATCTTGGAGAGGAATGTCCTGTAATGGGATGTCCTGCAAAGGGATATCCTGTAATGGTATATCCTGCAGGGGTATGTCTTGAAGGGGGATGTCCTGCAATGGAATATCCTGTAGGGGTATATCGCTTGGGGTTCTCTGTGAGAGAAGGACTAGATCATAATCAGCGGGAAGGTGACTCAAATAGATTGTTACCAATGAAAGTCTCTCAGGTGCCTCTAGTTTGTACCAGTCCACATCTGTATCCGTGCTAATGTAGGATGCATAGAGAATATCTTTATCAATCTCATATACCTCGTCTATGGAGTTGTTGGGTTCAAATGTGTCGATCACTGTCACAGGTGCGGTAGGTCCGGTGTTAGGTATCTCATGTGTATCGCTGATGGCACCTGCCTCATTGTAATAGGTTCCTAAGGATGTAGGGGCTTTGGCTTTGAATTCGATACCGATCATGCTATCTGCTGGAATAGAGAATGGACCATCCCATCCTTCCCACGTGAGCTTCTGTTCTTCAATAAGCGGATCTGGAATTGGAGTTGGTGTTGCTCCGGTGTGGAGGAAACTGGACCCTGGTACATAATTGAAGCCCTTGGGGAGGGTGTCTGTTATCGCTGTTTTCTCTACAACATCTTGAGTGCTGTTATCCAAGGTGATGGTATAGGTTATGGTGCATTTGTCTCCGGAGAAGTCCTGGAAAGGGATGTTTCGCAAGGGAATGGATTCCCAGGATATGTCTTCAAGGGGTATCAATACCAGTAGCACATCACCAAGAGTTAATGCCAGCAAGGGTGGGGTTCCAGGAGCGAAGCAGCTGAGTGTAATGGGCTTTGTTTCTTCATGAGATATAGCTTCCCCAAATGTGGCGGTTGATACATCTATTCCTGTATCAATCAGTAATTCCTCCCAAGTACAAGGTGGTGATAGCTCGATATCCTGTAATGGGATATCTTGGAGAGGTGTACCCTCTACTGTGATGTCCTGTAATGGTATGTCTTGAAGGGGAATATCTTGAAGGGGAGTTCCAGAGATAGTGATATCTTGGAGAGGAATGTCTTGGAGCGGGATATCCTGTAGAGGGGCTTCTGAAATACCAATGGCTGCTATTAATGCGCTTCCCATTGAGATATGCTGGAGTAGTTCTCCACCCTCTGACAGGGTGAGACTATCCAGCAAACCAGCTATCGATAAATCACCCAGGGTGATTTCTGAAAGTGGTCTTCCCTCAAAAACAGTCCCTATTAGGATTGAGTCCCAATCGATATCCCCAATATCTTGTAAGGGTATATCCTGAAGAGGTGTTCCTACTATGGGAATATCTTGGAGGGGTATGTCTTGCAATGGGATGCCAGCAATCGAGATATCCTGTAATGGTATATCCTGCAAGGGTGTTCCACCAATACCGATATCCTGTAGCGGGATATCTTGAAGTGGGATATCCTGTAGTGGAATATCTTGTAAAGGAATATCCTGCAAGTTAATAGACTGAGCACATGATTCGATCTCATTTGGCACTGCGGTTTTAGAAAGTAGGAGTTCGGAGGGGAAATAGGTCTCCCAGGGTTTTAGCAATGGATATTCATCCTTTTCGGATTCTCCTACGTAATAAGGAGCATCACCAATACCGTTTCCGTCGAGGTCGTCGCTGGTATAGTAACGCCAGTAATTACCGAGGTGCTCTGAGT